>CAYNUX010000246.1:0-6211 GCA_964400115.1 uncultured Cytophagia bacterium | reverse complement strand
ATAACTTTTCATGAGATCATAATAACGCCCCAGGCGGTTTTCCATTTCTGCTGCACGTTGATACATTTCCACCGCAGCAGGATGTTCCTGCCCGATTTCATAGAGTAAAGCGAGGCGTTTTATATTTTTCAGAGCATGCAAGGGTAGATTTAGCTCTTCATACAGAGAAATCGCCCGTTGTAAATAAACGGGCCCCTTTTCAAGATCCTCCACAACCAATGCACAATGGCCCATCCGTTCATAAATCAAGGCCTCACGTTTTATACTTGTAAACGTACTATCATATTGCAATTTCAGGTTAAAATATTCATAAGCTTTTTCAAACCCAAACTCATCGAGACTATAATAGTTATTCGCCAAATTCATGGCGAGTATAGCCTCTGTTTGCGGATCTTTATGCTCATCATTCAACGCAAGGGCTTTTGTCAACTCGTGTACAGCTCGTTCGTAATAGCGAGGAGGTTGCTTTTCATCATAAAAGGTAAAGAAACGGTACAAGGTAATAATCGGTGCTGTAACGGTCTCGACAAATCGTTCAAAAAAGTTCTTGGGTTTCGCTGCCTGTCGGCTTTGATAGGTTTCCTGCATTTCATAATTATAGGCAATGGTCAAATAGGGTTCAACCATGCTATAATCAAAAGAAAGTGCTCTGGCAATGACATTACTGGACTGATGCAATAGATCTGGTTCAAAACCATCGGGATCTTTACCCAGATCGGCTTTTTCTGATCCTTTATAGGAAAGGGCCAAGCCATAGGCATACAGGATAGTCTTGTTCGAAGAATTCTTCTGAGCGAGTTTTTCATATTTGGCTACAGCCTGATCAATTTCATGCTGATAATAATAGCATTCGATTAATCCGCGATGGGCATTGATATTCTGCGGTTCGAGCTCGATAACCCGACTATAGAATGTTTGTGCAAGCTCAAAATCATTCAAAGCGCTCAAATCATCAGCAACTCTAATCATCGCATTTGTTTGAAAATGTTTCAGCGAATCCGTAAAAGAAGGCTCTTGTTTTTCATAAAACGCCCGATAAGCGTCCAAATAGCTAAACGCCTCACGATATGCCCCGAGTTTAATCATGCACTCGGCTTGTTTAATTCTGGAATCAAACACGATATCGGATTGAGCAGGGAATTGCATTTCTACATGGGAGAACTCTGTCAGTGCATTTTGCACCTGACCTTGGTCGTACAAATACTCTGCCAGTCTGAACTGTGCGGATGCTCCGATAAAAGGTATGTCCCGATACTTTAGTGAGAACTCTCGAAATGCCATCACCTTTTGCTCGCGGGCTAATGGAAATGATATCAAGGCATTTCTTGCGACGGTTCGCCATTCCGGTTGATCGGGAAAATTTGTAATGACACTGAGATAGATCTCTTCGGCACGACCCTGGTTTCCCAGGTCACCATAAATTTTTGCTTTTCTGACCATTGCTTCACTGATTTTTGCTCGAACCTCATAGCCTTCGATGATACGATCATAAGCTGCGATGGCAAGATCGGGCTCATTTTCAGAATCATAGAGTTCGGCCAATTGCAGCAGCGCCTCTATAATGGGAGCCGGCTGGTCTTCAAACCGATCGATGATCGATCTCAACCCCGTCTCCAACACATCTAGCCTGACAAATAAATCTGCTGCCCGATACCGATTACCCAGAATTAGCATCTCTGTAAATGCTTGCTCCAATCTCTGTGATGGATAGTTTTGATATAGTTCATCGAGCTGTTGTTTGGCTTTGTCATCCTGACCCAGCAGTGAAAAGCAGAGCGCTCTTTGATATAAAGCTTGTGCGTTTAAATCGGGTGCAGGAAAATGCATCACGTTTCTAAAGGCAAATGCCCGATTCCAGAGTCGCTGACGATCAAAAGGAGACAGTGTTTCTGGCTGCCAACCCTTTAAGAGAGGGCCAATATGTGCAGGATCCATACGTTGAGAAAGGAGAAAATGTTCAACGGCAAAATCAAATTGTGCCTTGGCTGTTTGCAGATCGGGAATGGGACCGGTGTCCGGAAAGGACCAGATATCCAGATTACCACCCCGATCGCATGTCATATAGACTCGATTATCGGCACCATACCACGGCTGCAGACAATTTTGCCCTCCCGCTGTAAGGCGATGTACAGCCGATATCATATGAGGATTATAGCTTTGGACATCAACATTGTATCCCTGCAAATTTTCACTCTTGTTTTGTGGTTCGCGATGAACATCCAGGGCCCAAACGATCCCGTGATCCGCAGGGGTGATGCGACCATCCTGATTGGTATCTTTTTGGTGTCTCAAAAAGATCAATCGGCTGGCATCGGGGGACCAGCTTGGGAATCCATCCATAAAGGGTCCCCTGGTAACTTGATAGAGGGGGTATTCTCGCTCATCCCACAAAGGTGTTGAAGGTTTTGAGCCTATTAAATTTATAATATATATATCGCCATTGTTAGCGCTTGAATCCCTGAACGAGGTAAAGGCTAAAAGCTGCAAGTCGGGGCTCCAGCAGGGGTGGGTACCTCCTAAAAAAGTCAACTGCAGGGTATTGCCGGTATGATCATTATAGAACCAAATCTCATCACGTCCGGATCGATTTGATACCCAGGCGATCTTTTTATTGTCAGGAGATACTGTGGGATATCCATCGTACCCGACATAATCGGTTAGACGCTTTGGATCCCCTTTTGGAAACAACCGACCGTTTATTTCCCGTAATTCTAATTTCCAAATATCTCCGGCTGCATCCTCACGCTGGGAGACAAAAACGATTGATTTGCTGTCAGGGGTCCATACGGGATAAAAATCATCTGCAGTATTTGTGGTTATTTGTCGTGACCGGCCACCTTCTGTAGAGACAACCCAAATATCATAATTATCAGCCTGGCGTGAAATATATGCAACCCAGCGTCCATCAGGAGAGACACGCGGAGCCAAATCGATATCCGGATGGGTGCTCACCTGGAACATATCCATCTGCCGCTGCGCGCCGTTCAGGGTACATGAGAGCAAAAAAAATGTCGCAATGATATGTATAATGCGGTTTTTCATTATTTCTCTTTAGATTCTTTTTTCTCTATCCATTCACTCTGAGAATTCTGTACCAAAGTACCGCTTTCCGTTTGATTTCGTTTCTCTGCTGCAAACAAGCTGTCGATTTTACTTCTCGACCATTCTCCTGGAATATCCATCACTGCCAGAGAACGCTCATAAATAATCCTCCGGTCAGCGTTCTCTCCTTCTACCAATTGTTCTGTTCTGGCCTGCTCTTCAGGATTATCGAGTTTTTCAGGATTGACAATCTCTAAAAAACCTTCATTATTTTCACCGATTATTTTATCCCGTTTTAATTGAACAATCTCATCCTGACGAAATTTTTGATTTTTTACCGCTTCCAAAACCGTTTGTTTTTGACCTGAAAAGGTCATAGCCTGTCCTTGCTTGCCAAGACGTGCAGAGGCTATGATTAAATCATCTGATTCGAGTTCCTCATATTCGCCCAGCACCTGTTTTTGCAGAGCAGTTTTTTCCCCTGTTAACTGAATATCAGGAATGCGAATTGTACAACTCGCGCCAAGCACTGCAAGGATAAATATCCATTTAATCTTCATATTTTACTCTTTATTGACTATTGAATGTTTGTTTAAATTGATTAAGAAAAAATGCCAGCGGTTTTCGCGTAAACTCAATTTTTCCACCCCCCAGCCGAACCGGAAAATACCAGGGAGGATCCAGATATACTATGGTTTGAAAATATCCGTGCCGGATATTATAAGTTACGAGTTGTGGTTTAAAGCCCCAATTGACCAATCGCTGCGTAATATTTACACCGGAATCTTTGCCCTCCGGATCTGCTGCCCGTAACAAATTAAGCATGACTTTGGAGCCGATTTCAGTAATGTTGAAATGACCACCCAACTGCATATCAGATCTCGGGTCTATGCCTTGTCCATCCAGTTCGATATTACCATTGAGTATACTTTTTTTGCTTTCTCTCTCTTGTTCAGCCCAAAGCAACTCTGAATTGATATTGCTAAAATGTGCACTTGTATGATATCGGGCTTTCTCTAAATCACCCTTTGCCATATCCAAGGATAGCCGGCCAACCAAATCTCCGTCATACAATTGAGCTGTCACCGAGGGGATCTCGATCCGACCGTTTTTAATCAGGCTTTTGATTCCTATATTTTCAATCCGGTATCCTGCTGCTTGTATACTCGATATTTTTAATTCATTGATTTCGGGATAGATACGATCGTAATATGGACCATAGACCTGATAATCGACAGTTCCTTCTGAAGGGGTGGATAAAAACGCTTCTTGCCGCTGTATCAAGGTAAGCCTTTGAAGGTCAAAGGCTTGCTCTGCCCGAATCGTACCCGAAATGTTTTCAATTCTTGTTTGCTGGGGCAAGATAAAAGAAACATTTTCAGAGCGCAAGTCAATATTACCCGTTGCCATTAATGTATCGGCGTTCAGGGTCCCGTTCAGATACAGTTTTCCTGTATAACCCACATCCGGAAGAACAAACAGTGTGTCCCCCTGGGAATCTTGAACGAACTGAAAAGCTGTAAAAATCCTTGGATTGCCGGACAGGCTATCGATCTGGCTATTAGCCCGCGCATTGAGGCCTAAACTCGGAATATTAGCGACCAGAGAGTCCAAAATGATTTTATCAAAGCCAGCAGCCTTAAATTTCAAGGTAATGAGATTGTCAGTCAATTTTAATCCTTCAACCTGATCGGTGATGACCGAATCGATTGCCAGCGAGGCGGATGAATTGATGGCCAATAGTGAATTTATGTCAGCTTTGACATCTAATCCGATTCCGTGAACAAAGATACCCATGCCGGGATATTCAAAATGTGTTTGAGTAGAATATAGATGAGCATTTCCCTCTTGAATGCCGTTATCATTCAAAGTGACCCGGCCTTGCATGGTGGTTTGTCCGGAAATGTGCAAATCATAAACCTTTTCCAATATCACAGCCGGTAGATAATTATACGCCTCTTTGTGATTCAACAATATCTTGTTGATATTTAAAACAGATCCGTCCGGCGTATAGTGACCATTCAGTTTTGCATAGACGATATCATTTATTTTCATATTCAGAGAATCGACCAGTGCACGTCGACGACGAGGGTTGAAACTGCCCTGCACTTTACCCGAAAATTCAAGAGGGGAATAGGTTTGAGGCGGAAAGGTATTTAAACGGATTGTATCCACGGATACGATCCAGTCGGATTTTATGTCATCGAGTGTATTTGTAGCAAGATTTAAGGTCATGTTCAGATTTGTTGCCGGCAAGTCAGGCGATAGTCGATGTGAAGCAAGATTTTCAAGCCGAAGAACACCCTCTCCTGTCAAATTCTCAGCACGATGGCCGCGAAAATCCATTTGACACGTCAATAATGCTCCCATAATATTTTGCCACTCCCCCTCGATACTCAAAGAGGAGGGTAAAAAGGATGGATCCAGGTCGCTTGCCGCTTCCAGTCTTAGGGCACCTGTCGTAATGTTTATGGTATCATTCACAGAGACAAAAGCGGAATCCAGTGATAGTTTACTCGAAATCTTAAAAGGGTTGAGAGTAGACTCTGACATACGTCCTGAGGTTTGCAATTCCATTGCCATATGCTGCACATAGGAATCATTTGCCGCGTATTCTATTGTCGTAGGATCTAACTGCATTCTGACATCAAAATCAATTTTCAGGGTAGAGGTATCCGAGGCAAGTGTGGCTTGCAAATTTGTATCTTGTAAAGATAGGGCCGCTTTGCCTGAAGAAATGTACACCATATTCAAAACAGAATCTGGAATCACTGGCGTTGCTAATGTAATCAATTGCTGCAGGGGGATATGGCTTTGTGTGACGTGAACGTTCACATCATGCAAATGCTCCATATTTATACTAAAATTTATCCACTCTTGATCATCTATGATCAAAGCAAATGAAGGGATTCCAACAGACATGAAACGATTGGTGAGATCTGCATGGGACGTGATCTTTATGGCGAGTGGCAAGTCATAGTTGTAATCAGGTGAATTCAATTCCAGTTGAGAGCAATAAAATTGTAAATCGAGGTCGATTTTGTCCATGGAATGAACGACGCCGGCGAGGGAAATATCCATCAATGCCTTGAGCCTAACGGTTTCGGGCAGAGTATGGTAGCGTACTGTTCCCTCGTTCAATTCGAGTTTTATATGTCCGCGTGGTTCG
>CAYNUX010000245.1:0-6216 GCA_964400115.1 uncultured Cytophagia bacterium | reverse complement strand
AACACAATTTCTATAACCGCAGCAACAAGTTCGGTCAGGTCGAAGGATTTCGTTATCTGTATCTGGGCATGGACAACGAGTATTCCGGTATGGTCGGTGTGGTTTATAAAAATGTAAAAGTACATGTTCCTGATTCAGAAATTCGATTTGAAAATGTTTCATTTTCTTCAGAATCCATGGTAGACAGATTGTACGGCGCCCAGGCGGTGACCTGGTTCGATGCCAACAATGATGGCTATGAAGATCTTTTTGTCGCTTATTGTGACAACGTGAATCAGCTCTATATCCAGCAAACAGATGGCACGTTTGTTGAAGAGGGTGCTGCACGCGGAATTGCCAATTCGGGATGTTCGTTCGCAGGATCTGCAGCAGACTATGATAGCGATGGGGATATGGATCTATTCATAACGACTTTTGGTGGTGCCAACAGATTACTGATCAACGATGGCAATGGATATTTTACAGATGAATCCAGCACCAGAGGGATCGAATCCGTTGACCATGGATCTGTGAATGCATTGGCTCTGGACGCGGACAAGGATCAGGATCTCGATATTTTTCTCGTCAATAGCAATAATCCCCATCGCTTGTATACTAATCGCGGCGATGGAACATTTTCCCTGCGTGTCGTCAGCGAAGCACCGCAGGGAACCGGTTCAAGGGCGGCTGTTGGCGATATCAATCTCGATGGGTTTCAGGATATCTTTTATACCCGTCGCCAAGAACCGTGTGTGTTGTTGATAGGGGATGGCAATGGCGGATTCACTGATATGGCTGCCAGCTTTGGTGTCGATTTCAATGGCCTTACGCTGACTCCCACTCTGGCCGATCTGGATAACGATGCGGATCTGGATCTGATTATCACTCAAAATAGTACAACGGAAAATCCGGAACCCCGTTTGCTGATCTATGAAAATCTCGGAGGCACTCAATTTACCAGCCGCACAGATCAAATCGACATCCATATGCCTGCCTTTGGCGTTCTGGTCGGTGACTTTGATAATGACGGATACCAGGATATATATGTCCCTACTCGCAATAGCCATGCGAATAAAATGGATGATGCGTCCTCGAGACTTTACAAGAATGAAGGGAGCTGGACTTTTACCGAACAATACAATACCGGGTTCGAACGGTTTTTTCCCGATGCCCGAGGGTCTGCAGCCGCTGACTATAATCAGGATGGCAGACTAGATGCTTATATCGTTTGTAAGGGCGGACTCCTCAATGGCCAGGAATATGGACATAATGTTCTTTTCAAAAACGTCAGCTCTACGATTCCTTCATATTTTAAGATCTCTATTCTGGATGAAAATGGTAATCTCAATGGCATCGGGGCCAGAATAACCCTTTATCAGGCAGGTCACTTGAAGGGTGGTGCAAATTATATCCTGGGTTATCGTGAAATTGCCCCCTGGCAGGGCTATCAAAGTCAGAATACGATGGTACAACATTTTGGCGTTGGGAATGAGCCTTCTGTCGATCTTTCAGTGCAACTCTCGAATGGTCAGGAATTAAATTATTCCAATCTGCAAGTGAATCAACATTTTATGGTTTCTCCTTCACAAACCATTCCGCATCGACTCGATTTTGTCTCTGGCGATCAGCAAACCGGACAGGTCGATACTGAATTTGGTGACTCACTTATTGTCAGAGTAACCGATGAACAAGGCGCACCGGTTGCTGGCCATCCGGTAACGTTTAATGTGATTGCTGGCGGGGCAACAGTCAATAATACGAATCAAAATATTTTGAATGTGAGTACCGATCAATATGGATTGGCCCGAGCGGCTATTCGAGCGGGCACGGTGCCGGGATTCGAAAATACCGTGATTCAGATTTCTTCCAGTGTCGAAGGAAGCGATTTAATCAACTCTCCGTTACAGGTTTTATTGTCGGTCGAACCCGGTCCGCCTCAACAATTGGTTGTCGAATCGGGTAATAATCAAAGTGGCTCGGTCAGTTCAGCCTTACCCGATCCTCTCATCGTTCGTGTGGCTGACTCGTTTGATAATCCTGTTACAAACCAATCTGTGCAATTTCAAATCACCACAGGAGGGGGCAAACTCGACGACAATAAAACCACAGTTGATTTGTTGACAAATGAATTCGGTCTCGCTCAGGTCAACTGGATCCTGGGTAATACTGTAGGGGAACAAACCGTTCGAGTGTCTTCAAGCCATAATGGAGTCCCTCTATCCAATAGCCCTGTAACATTCAGTGCTACGGCCAGCCAACCGCAGCTTAAACTCGTAAGCGTCTCTGGAAATTTACAACAGGGACAGGTAAATACACAATTGGCCAGCCCATTGATCATTCGATTACTGGATTTTTCAGATCAGCCCGTCGCAAATCGCGATGTCATATTTGAGGTCGTCGATGGTGGCGGACATTTGCCTGGTAATGTCCAGATTTTGACGAAAAAGACGGGCGCTGATGGATTTGCCAGCTTCACTCCGACTCTGGGAACGGTTTCGGGAGAAAGCAACAACGTATTTCAGGTGCAAGTGCCAGGCGCAATGGGATCTCCGGCTGTTTTCAAGGCAGACGCCCTTGCCGGACCGGCGTTCTCGATTTCGCTTGTAAGCGGACAAGATCAAACCGGTACGGTGGGTGAATCTCTTGCTCAGCCCTTGACGGTCAAAGTGATCGATGGATTTAACAATCCGGTTAGCGGATATAGTGTGCTTTATCGTGTCTCTTCAGGGGACGCGAATATCGATGGCCTTTCTGAAAAGAGTGTGCCTACAGGTGCAAATGGATTGGCCTCGGTTACAGTGGTTTGTGGGACCTCCAGTGGAGCTATTTCTGTATTGGCTCGCGCCGATGGCTTGGAAAATTCACCTGTCATATTCAATGCTCAGTCAAAAGCGCAGCAGCCCAAAAAAGTGGTCAAGATATCCGGGGATGGTCAGCGCGGAACCGTGGGGCAGCCGCTTTCCAATCCTTTCAGAGTCAGAGTTACAGATGGCTTTAATAACGGAATATCAAACCATCCTGTGGTTTTTCAGGTCGTTCAGGGAGGAGGACGTTTGAATGGCATGTCACAAGTCACTCTGCAGACGGATGCCGATGGATTTGCCTCTTCTACTCTGGTGTTGGGCACCACCCATTATATCAATGAGGTGATGGTATCCTCACAATATCTGGGTCAGCCATTGGAACAGAGTCCTCTTATTTTTCGTGCCACAACCGGTTCGGGTGAGCCAGACTCTTTGCTTTATGTAAGTGGAAATCATCAAGTGGGAAGAATTAATCATATTCTGCCAGAACCCTTTATCGTCAAAGTTACGGATATGCATGGTATTCCCATTGAAGGACATACGGTCACTTTTACGGCCATATCATCCGGAGCCAATTTTGGGGGACAAAAGAGTATCGCCATTCCCACAGATTCTGATGGATTGGCAAAAGCGCTTGCGACCATTGGCAGTAATATCGGTAATAACAACAATGTGTTCGAAGTTCGCGGCTATCAAAATAATGTTCCCCTCAATGGCAATCCGGAATGGCCCATACGCTTTTTTGCTTCCGGCCGGCAAAGCACGGGAACCCAACTTGATGATCTCACCGCCAACCAGGATAACCTGCAGGGACCTGTAGGTACGTTTTTGCAGGATACGCTTAAAGTGCAGGTACTCGATGCAAAAAGAGAACCTTCAGAGGGACAACCCGTTCTGTTTGAAGTAACCTCCGGAAACAGTCTTTTGCAGGGATCTGTAACGACCCGTAGTGTGGCCTCGGATGAAAACGGTATTGCACGGGTGGTTGTCAAATTGGGTACTCTGCCTGGCGTTTCCAATGTTCGGGTGACTGCCAACAATGGAGTAGCAGAACTGGAAAATTCTCCCATCAATTATACGGTAACCGCTTTGGTGGGAGAACCATCATTGACCCACTCTACCATAAGTTCCGATACCCTTGTGACTGCAAATGGTCAACAAGCTGCCAAAGTGAACGTGTTATTGCGCGATCAATACCGTAATCCTGTTCCCGGTCAAACAGTGATTTTATATGCTCAGGGACTGGATGTCACCATTGTTCAGCCAACCGATCCGACGGATGTAAATGGTTCTGCTCAGGGATCCCTCTATTCCATACATGCAGGAACCGCAACCGTGTTTGCAATGGTAGACGGACAGATCGTGCCTGATGATTCTGTGCGCATTCGCTTCAAGGCTGGCGAGCCTTCTCAGGTTACCACTTTTGGTTCCGGTCAGGTCGCATTGATGGGCAAAATGGCTACCGATTCAATCGGCGTTATTGTGCGGGATCAATTCGGTAATCCTGTAGCCGATGTACAGGTCAATTTTAGAGTAAAATCCGGAGGAGGAAGTTTATCCTCAGACGGTCCTTTTTATACCAATGCTCAGGGGTTTGCCAGTGTGTTTTGGACTCTTGGTGTTCCTGGCGAACAATTTGTTGAAGCGACAGTTCCCGGTGTCATTAATAATTGGCTAAAAATATCTGCCATTGCCATTACTCCTGAACCTGAGCAAATTTTGGTTGTTTCGGGAGATCGACAGGTTGGTCAGAATCATCAAAAATGTCCTCAACCTCTGGTGGTGCAGGTCAAAGACATAGAGAATCGACCCATTCCCGGTCTCACGGTGACCTTTGACGTCACACAAGGAGATGGACGATTTTCGCCTTCAGCGTTTATCAAAACCAATAGCGAGGGAAAAGCTCAAACCGAATTTGAACCCGGAACCCAAACAGGAATGCATGTTATTGAAGCCTCGGCAAATGGATTGGAATCCAAGGCTCTGTTCAATATTATGGTTGCCTCGGGCATAGGAGGAACCATTGAAAAAATTTCCGGAGATGAACAAAACTCTCGTCCTGACCGGATTTTGAGTGAACCGCTTGTGGTCAGGGTCGTGGATCTGTTCAGCCGTCCTCTGGCTAACTCTCCCGTGCTCTTTGAGGTGGTTGAAGGGAATGGCTCATTGGTTGAAAGCCAACCTGTCATGACCAACAATAATGGTGTTGCTAATGCGCTGTGGCGCGTTGGTATCCAGGACAATCAAAGAGTCAAAGTGAGTTCGGATAGTATTTCTGCCTATCCGGTCTATTTTACTGCCACTACAAGTAATCAAGCTCCTTTATTGACCGTACCTTCGGATACTACCGTAAAAACCAATGAATTGCTCATACTTTTAGTGGCCGCCACTGATCCTGATGGTGATGCTGTGACATACGGTGTGAGGAATCTCCCCATTGGGGCGAGTTTTGATTCGACATCTACAACCCCGTCCTTTACCTGGCGTCCCACATCGTCACAAACAGGCGTACATACGATTGATTTTATCGCCACAGATGCCTTTGGTGCGCAGAATAAAAAATCGGTTAATATTCTGGTGGATGTCAAGAATCAGTTGCCCGTCATTGAATCCTATTCTCCCATAGACACGAGTATGTCACTGGAATACGGTTCATTTATGGCCTTTACCGTGCAAGCGACAGATCCTGACGGCGACGAGTTGCAGTATGAGTGGACTATCAATGGCGGATTTGCAGGTGCCCAACCCACTTTTTCCTATCTCTTTAGCCAGGATGCCGGATTGGGTAGCGATGTGGTTGTGCAAGTCAGGATCTCTGATCCAGCATATGCGCTCACCATACGCTGGCATATAAAACTTTCCACGGCCGTGGAGCTTTCGCTTTTTGAGGCCACTGAACAAGATGGCCTGGTTGAACTCTGCTGGCGAACTGCATCGGAAACGGCGAATACCGGATTTTATGTGTTGCGTTCGCAACGCCGTCAAGGCCCCTGGCAAATGCTGCAGACCGGATTGATCCCCCCTGAAAGTGACCGCGATTACTCTGTTACTGATGAAAAAGTGCAACGAGGGAAGGTCTATTTTTACAAATTACAAGACATCGATCGGGATGGCGTTGTGACCGAACACGGTCCGGTGCAAGTTCAAGTCTCTGTTCCAAGTGAAATAGATTTGGCTCAGAACTATCCCAATCCGTTCAATCCTACCACTATGATCTCTTTTGAACTTCCGGAAGCCCAGCATGTTCGATTAGAGATTATCAACATTGCAGGCCAGACTGTTAAAGTTCTCCTGGACGGTCCGGTCTCCTCAGGTAGTCATCAGGTCATTTGGGATGCCACCAACGCGAATGGCATGCCCTCTCCTACGGGTATTTATTTTTACCGGATGATTACAGAAACCAAGGTATTCACAAAAAAACTGTTGCTGGAAA
>CAYNUX010000244.1:0-6220 GCA_964400115.1 uncultured Cytophagia bacterium | reverse complement strand
TGGATACTCGCGTCAACAAGCTGTACAATACCGCCAGATGGACAATTCCTATTATTCATTTAAAAGAAAACGATTTCAGTTTATCGTTCTGGATGGGAATGATTCAAAAATTGAAAATGAAAAAGGCTATAAACAATACATCGGCACGCAGCAGATCACTTGGCTGCAAAATGAACTGGCAACATCCAAACACCCCATCGTGATCTTTTCTCATCAGGGTCTTACAACCTATCCCGGTGTCGACGGAGATGAGTATGGCCTGGAAAATGCAGAGGAAATAAGAGCAATATTGGAATTTCATAATAAACAAAACCGGGAAAATAGAGTCATTGCATGTTTTAATGGACATTCCCACTATGACTATGCAGAAAATGTCAATGACATTTGGTATATTACCATCAACTCCATGTCCTATCATTGGATGGGCAAACCATTTATGCATATCAGATACAGTTCAGAGGTGGACAAGAATTTCAAGTGGATAAAATATACCGCACCCCATAAAGAACCCTTATTTACGATGGTGGAAATTTCAACCAAAGGATATATAAAAATTGACGGCAAACAAACAGAATGGGAGGGGCCCTCTCCCTGGGACCTCGGTTATCCCAAATTCCTGAAGGAATATGTGAGACCGGCTATATCGCAAAGAATGCTAACTTTTAAGCTTGATTGAGACTGCGGCTTTTTTCAAGTTTTTCAGCATGGAAACAGTGCTGGCGCAAAGCACGCAAATCTGAGCAGGGGAGGGTCTGCAAGCAGCGCAACGGATCAGCATCCCCGTTTGCAGTTACCCGGACCATAGCAAAAATCAATGTCCATTTAAAAGACTCTTTTGATGAAAATTTGGCTCTCCGTCCGGAGGATTACCAGGGTCCAGCCCTTTTTGCAGATTTCAACCCGGAAATGACCGATGATATCTACCAGGAGGAATTTCCTTATATCCGAACCCAAAAAGTCATTCTCCGGAATGTGACCACGGCCAGCGGCAAGGCTTTGAGGCTCAGCGACAATCCGGCCATGTTTAACGATGTCGAGATTATTACCGATTAACCTGCACTACATGGGTCCGCTTTTGCCTCATTGCCATTACAATTAAAAGCTCGACCTGACACGCAGGGCACCTGGACGCTTTGCTTGCAGGCAGCGTGAACGAGGCAACCACCGGCGCTGTGCCGTTCAGGATAGTGCCCAGGATTCTGAATCTATTACATTGAAGGTAGGCTGACTTTTGAGATGCAGGGGGCTCTGCATATTACCATCCTGCCAAACCGTACCATTGGCGGGCATTTTCAGCATAGATCTTTTTCAGCACCGGTGCCGGCAGATCCAGGCCCCTGGCCTGTTTTTCACTGCCGCGGATGGTGACCAGCGAGTCCGTTGCCAGGTAGGTCCAATTCTCCTGCCAGACCTCTTGCAATTTTTCGCAGAATCGATCAGGATCATCGCCGTCGCGAATGCCCAGATCCGTGGCATAGAGCAACCGATCCTGATAATCGATACAAAACTGGCGTACCTCCTGGCTGTCCAGGTACTGCAGATCGTCGATACGCGCAGACATGTCTACGGCAGCGTTGGGGAATTCATCCAGGAATTTCGCCAGCTCTGAGGGACTCCACTCGAGACTGGCCAGGTGGCACCCCACGTACCGCAGATCCGGATGCTTGCGCAGCATGCGCTTGACCGCCTCGATGAGCTCCTCATAGGCCGGGAATGCCGGATGCAGGGCCATATGATATTGCGGATTACGGCTGTAATAGCCGCGATTGCTCTCGGCGATCATTTCGTCCAGCGGCAGCCAGCAATCCCGTGGCTCACCGATGTGTCCGGTGAGGACCTTGCCCTCTTTTTCAATAAAAGCAAAGATGGGATCGAAGACCGGATCATCGATCATGAGAAAGCTGCCATCGGGTTTGCGTTCCACCATGCCGATGTTTTTCCATACCTTGACGGCAATAGCGCCATCCTGGAAATCCTGTTTGAGCTGATCGATAACCGATTGTTGCCAGCCGGGATCGGTCCAGTCGACCATAGTAAAGGTGGTGATGGTTTTAATGTGACCCGGGTCGATCTCTTCCTGCGCTTTGGCCCAGACCGCCTGTTCGCTAAAACCGTTGTGATCCACGAGGATATTGATCAGTTGAAAATCATTGGCCGCTGCAGTCTGCAGGACCTCGGAACCGCCATAGCGAATGTGAATATGCGCATCGATCTTTTCGATGGAATCCATGGTGATTTCCTCCTGGCAGGCCATAAGGGACAGCCAACCAACAATTAGTCCGAGTATTAAATATCTAATCATCTATTATCCTCCTTTTTGATCCTTTGAAAGGCAACTTGATTCGCACGGCAAATGGCAGTGGTTTGGGTTCGGCATACTGTACAAATAGGCTGGTGAGTGTGATTGACCCCTACACTGCTCATTTTTTAGTACAAGCGGCCTGAAAAGATCGACCTTGTTGAAAATTGCCACAGAAGAATTTCTAGAAAAGCAAGAATCAAGAGGTTCTGATAAAACGAATTGAATCCTGTTCTCATATCAATCCGATTCAATATAGGCTTTTTTTATCATCGGCTCAAGTAATAATGTTTTTCATTGCATGAAAGGATTAAAATTCTTATTATAAGACAAAATAGTCTTTTATCTCGTAACGGTATGGCGTTCATGAAGATATCCCCCATAACAGAACTTTCCTGGAGACGCATCAGCCAGATCCTGTTTACGGTCCTGGTGTTGTGGATCGGAATCGAATTTATCATTTTTGTACATCAACTGGAAACCGGCCAACCCGTGACCATCACTCGTCCCCCCGGAGTAGAGGCGTTTCTGCCCATTGCCTCGCTGATGAGTTTGAGATACTGACTCGAAACCGGTATATTTACCCCCATCCATCCATCCGTCCGGACTCGTGATCTTTACGGTTATTCTTACCATTGCCATTTTTTTGAAAAAGGCGTTTTGCAGCTGGGTGTGTCCCATCGGATTTTTGTCCGAAATGCTGGCCAGGGTGCAAAAATGGATCTTTGGAAAAACCAAGTTTTTGCCGCGCTGGCTGGACTGGCCGTTGCGCGGTCTCAAATATCTGCTGTTGGGTTTTTTTCTCTGGGCCATCCTGGTACAAATGGATATAGCCGGAATCGCGGCTTTTCTCGATAGTCCATACAGCCGGGTTTCGGACATCAAGATGCTCAAATTTTTCACCGACATGTCGCCCCTGACCGCACGGGTGCTGGCAGGCCTCTTTTTGCTGTCTATTCTCATTCCCTATTTCTGGTGCCGTTTTCTCTGTCCCTATGGTGCTCTCTTGGGTTCTTTGAGCTGGCTGTCGCCATTCAAGATCCGGCGCAATGCTGCGAGTTGTACGGATTGCAAAAAATGCACAAGGGTCTGCCCTTCGAATATACCGGTGCATAAAAAGAACGCCGTGTACTCTGACGAGTGTCACGCCTGCCTCACCTGTGTCGCCGCCTGTCCCGTTAAAAATACTCTGGATTTCAGCACCCCAAAACCTTCCTGGAAGCTCGATTCTCTCAAAGTTGCGGTGGTGATTGCGGGAATGTTTTTGGGCAGCTCGCTTTTGGCACGTGCCCTGGGCGTCTGGCATAACGACATTACGGTACACGAGTTTCGCGAGCATGTCAGAAAAATGTCCGAGGGGATAGAGTATTCACATCCCGGAAGATGATCCCGGATTTGGAGATCTTTGCGATCGTGGCAGCGTCTGGGTGCTGGATGAATTCAACCGCGAATAACCGCAAATACACACGAATAGAACAAGAACCGGAACTATTTGTGTTTATTTGCGGTTTTTTTTTCCAGTCCCCATGATCGTTTAATTCCTTGCAACAAATGTCTTGATTAATTAGATTATAGCCAGCATCGAGGTAACTTTTTACAATTGTTGTCAACTCTTTTCAGTAGAAAAGTCAAGTAAGCTATGCTGAATCTGGAAAATCAAAAGAGAGGGATAACCTATGTCACGATTTGTCGATGATCTGATGATGGAGGTCAAAGCCAAAAATCCTGCCGAACCTGAATTTCACCAGGCCGTTCAAGAAGTCGCCGAGTCGCTGGAGCTGGTGCTGGAACGGCATCCCGAATACCGGTCAGCAAAGATTCTTCAGAGACTGATCGAACCCGAGCGGGTCATCATGTTTCGCGTGCCCTGGCTGGACGATCAGGGGGAAATCCACATCAATCGCGGATTCCGTATCGAGATGAACAGCGCCATCGGGCCCTATAAAGGCGGATTGCGCTTTCATCCATCAGTGAATCTGGGAATCCTGAAATTTTTGGCATTCGAACAGGTTTTTAAAAACAGCCTGACTTCTCTTCCCATGGGGGGGGGTAAGGGGGGATCGGATTTCGACCCCAAAGGCAAAAGTGACAATGAAGTGATGCGGTTCTGTCAAAGTTTCATGACCGAGCTTTGCCGCCATATCGGTCCGGATACTGACGTGCCAGCCGGTGATATCGGCGTGGGTGGCCGGGAAATCGGATTTTTGTTCGGACAATACAAACGCATCAAAAACGAGTTTACCGGCGTTTTGACCGGTAAAGGATTGAACTGGGGCGGCTCTCTGATTCGCCCGGAAGCCACAGGCTATGGTGCAGTCTATTTTGCGGCCGAGATGCTTACGACCCGCAACGAGACGCTGCAAAACAAGACTTGCCTGGTGTCAGGCTCTGGCAATGTGGCCCAGTTTACAACAGAAAAGCTATTAGAGCTGGGAGCTAAGGTCGTGACACTGTCTGATTCCGGCGGCTACATTTATGATGAGAGCGGCATTGATCGGGAAAAACTGGAATTTATCATGGACTTGAAAAACCGCCGGCGCGGACGTATTCGCGAATATGCGGAAAAATTTAAGCAAGCGGTGTATACTGCGTTTGACGGCGCCCAGGATGCAAACCCACTGTGGGATCACAAGGCCGAGTGTGCGTTTCCCAGCGCCACGCAAAACGAGATCAATGAAAAAGATGCCCAGAACCTGCTCAAAAACGGGGTCTATGTGGTCAGTGAAGGCGCCAATATGCCCACCACCATCGAAGGGCTGAATCTGTTTCTGGACAAGGGGATTCTTTTTGGTCCTGGCAAGGCAGCCAATGCCGGTGGTGTGGCGGTATCGGGACTCGAAATGTCCCAAAACAGCAGCCGGTTGCCATGGACCCGTGAGGAAGTCGATAACCGCCTGCAGTTGATCATGAAGAATATCCATAAAACGAGTGTGACTATGGCCGAGCGATTCGGTACGCCTGGCAATTATGTCAACGGTGCCAATATCGGCGGATTCCTCAAAGTCGCCGATGCCATGATCGATCAAGGGTTGGTGTAATTAATGAAACCGATGTTTAAAAAAGCCTTACCCCATGCCGACCCCATGTGGGTCGAGCATGGATATGGCACCCGTTTTCAGGGATTTCAAAATCTCATGCGCTTGCGCATACGAGATATTCTGCTGGTTTCCAGTCTCTATGATCTCTATGTGTTCGAAGAAGACGGACGTCTGTATGAGCTGATCCGCAACGAGTATCAGGGACTGAATCTCACACACGCGCCCGAACTCACCCGTGTTTCCAACGGCGAGGAGGCCATCGCACTGGCCAAGGAAGAACGGCGGTTCGATTTGATCATCACCACCTTGCATATCGAGGATATGCGGGCTGCCACTTTCGCAAAACGAGCCCGGGAAGCGGGGGTGGACATTCCTGTGGTCTTGCTGGCGTTCGACAACCGGGAATTGTCCGAGATGCTGATCCACAAAGAAGACACTGCTTTTGACCAGATTTTTATCTGGCAGGGCGATTTCCGGCTCATTCTGGCGATTATCAAACATCTTGAAGACCACATGAATGTAGATCACGATTCGCACCTTGTGGGGGTGCAATCCATTTTACTCATCGAAGATAATATACGCTACTATTCCTCATTTTTACCCCTGATCTATCTGGAGATCATGAAACAATCGCAGCGTCTGATCTCCGAGGGCATCAATCTGTCCCATAAACAGCTGCGCATGCGAGCTCGTCCGAAAATTTTATTATGCAACAATTACGACCAGGCATGGGAATACTATTCGGAATTTCACGAGTCTATTTTGGGTATCATCTCTGACATTGATTTTCCGCGCCATGGCAAACCCGATCCTGAGGCGGGGCTCCATTTTTCCCCGCTGGTTTAAAAAAATCATCCCGGTATTTCTTTTTTCTTGCATTTCC
>CAYNUX010000243.1:0-6236 GCA_964400115.1 uncultured Cytophagia bacterium | reverse complement strand
CATAGTACGCAACGAACATTCCCGAACCAGATTAATACCTCGATATATATCATAAAGTTCGGTGAATAGATTATCAGCATCTTTTTTTGCTGCAGGATTTTGCAGGTTCGGTCCATAGACCTCAAAATGCTTTTTTTTAATATGTTTGATTTTCTGAACAGCACTGTCCCAGTCCGTCTCGGCTGACCGGGCACAATCGATGAGCATGTCGGTGATTCCGCCTATTGCAGAGAGGACGAGGCAAACACCGGTTTTATCTTCCTTAAACGCTTGAACAGTCAAATCGGCTACTTTATCGACACGTTCGGCAGTACCTACAGAGGTGCCCCCAAATTTCATTACTTTCATACGCGGTCCTGTTATTTGGTCGCTCGAGTTTTCATAAATTTTAAAATTTCCTTTTCACTTTGCATGGCTCCTGTGCAGGAGGCATGCATAAGACTTTTTGCAGCTGCAGCAGCAGCAAATGCGAGTGCATCACGAATTGACCAATCATGGTATAATGCGTGCAAAATTGCCGCGGAAAAAGCATCTCCTGCGCCGGCGTTCCCTGCCACCTCTTCCGGGTCGACCTGATAATTGGGTTGCACCAATAGCCCGGTTTCAGTTGAAAATGCATAATTGGGGCCGTTTGCTCCACAATGAACAATTCCCAGACCGGCCTTGAAATCTTTGACTAGGGCGATACAGGCCTTGTCCGGTGAAGATCGATCCGTAAGAGATAGGGCTTGATCATCATTAATAATGACCATATCTGCATAAGCAATAGACTTTTGATATCGCTTGAAGCGAAATAAATTATCGCGATCCGGTGAGACAAAATCGATCGCGGTCTTTACACCGATATCACGGGTTCTTGCCATGATTCGGCCCAACCGAGTACCATAATGATCATCCTGAAGATCCAATAAGGGGAGCAAAAGCCCATAACCAAACATTGCAATTTTGTATTCCCGCAATTTGGCAAGTTCAATATCCTCAGGGGCAAAGCTCCCCATGGCCCCCAAAGTATGGCGAAATATGCGCTCGACTTTTTGAACCGGCATTTCAATATGGATGACTGTGGTATGAGATGTAGGAAATACTTTATCAATAATTAGCCCGTCGGCGTCAAGACCGTTCTCTTTCATGGTCTGGAGAATGAGATCGGCTCTATGATCTGAACCTATTTTACCTATAATTGAAATCGGGAAATGACCCGACAATTTTGCCAAATTCACACCGACATTTAGAGCCATACCACCGACACTATATTGAACCGTTTCTCCCCGCAGTTCGGTATCCGGTACAAATTCTTTTGCATCGGTATAAATAAGCTGGCCGGGTTTTAAAACGGGTAATATCTCATCCACCAGAGTGGTTCCGATCAAGGCAATGCCTCTTGCCTCAGCCCTGTTCATAAGGTCCCTCTTTTGGGTGAGAATATTAAAAAAGGCATCGTCCGGGAGACGTGCCCCAATTTTTGCAACTTGACAAGCCGTAAATTAGGCGAATTGATTTACAATGTCAAGTAAATTATTAACCCCTTCATAATTACAGCCTCTCCTGGGATCTGCTAAAAATCCTTATCATAAACGGTAATCAGACCGTCTATGTAAGATAAGAGGCGTTGCTTATTGGCTTGAATACTGTGTCGGGTGAAAGTATATTCCATAGCCTGTTGAGTCAATTTTTGCTTTTTGGGATGGCTGGTCTTGGAATGGTCAACTGCATGCACCAGATTGCAGAGATTGCGAACGGTTTGTACAAAATCCGGCACATTCCACACAGGGTCACCAGCCTGTGAGTAAGCAATTGTTGTGCAGAAACGTGCCCAGGCATGGACAAACATTTCATCAAAACCGTGCAAACTCACCACACAATCTACACTATCGAGCAAATCATGGATTTGGTCCCTGTCCCAACTCGATAATACTATAATCCTTTTTTTTTGCCATGCTGCAATTTGATCGTGAGGTAAATCAATCGCAAGTACAATCCAGTCTGATATCTTTTCATGCAGGAATTTTAATAATTGGCGAAACATCAACAGTTCGTGTTCATTGTCATTAACGAGGCACAAAATTTTTTGTGGGCCCTGTTTTTCCGGTATTGAATCCTGACAATCTGTTAAAGACGGGATAAAGAAAGCGGGTCTGCTATAGCGGTGTCCATAAAGTTCTTGCAGTTGCGGGTCTTGCACCAGAACATGAAAATTTTGGAAACAACGATGCGCACAATATTGCTTTTTTAAAATTCCCGGCACACCAAGAAACTTGGCTACCATTCCATGCCCGTTTGCCCAGAAACGTTTTAGATCATAGTTGAAATTAAACTCGGTTTTATCTCTGACAATGACAACCACAGGCATCTGGTGATCGTTCAAATATTTGTATACTTTATTCAAGAAATCATTGCGATCCTGAACAATAAAAAGATCAGGATGAACCGTATTGCAAATAGCCATCCATTCGGAATCTGTTTGTATTCGATGCATTCTTCCATAGGCAAAAGACTCGCTATTCCTGTCCGAACGTTCTGACTGACTTTTGGTAATGATTTCCAGTATATATCCGGCATCAAAAAGAATCTGAGAAAAATGCAAAAGCTGCAAATCCCAATGCGATTTCATTACTAACGGATCAAAATTATTTGTAATGATACAGATACTTTTTTCAGCGCGTTTGGCCATCATGTTCATTTCCGGTTCTTGAAAAGCAACATCTTTGAGTATATCCATATAAGACCCTATTAATGTCAATGATCAATTTGTTGCATTTGTTTGTCTCCTGATGAGGACATCTTTGCCACAATCAGGCCCTAAACTGTGTTCAGAGGGTCACTGTATATGACAAAAGCTTCCCTCAAGAACCCTAAAAGCCATGTATTTACAATTTGTTCAAAAAACATGCCAAGATTCTGAGCTGGTAAAATGAAAAAAAACGTAAAAGGAGCTTGCTAAAGCTGGTGAAAAATGTTAATTTTCACCATAGTTTAAGCCTGAAAGGATGGAGTTGCTTATGGTATGGAACAGTCATTTTGAATGTATGTCTCGTGACGAACTGTCAGAAATCCAAAGTCAGAGATTACGAGAGTTGGTGGAACGGTTGTACTCTAATGTTCCCTTTTACCGGAAAAGGATGCAAAAGATGGGACTCTTGCCGTCAGACATAAAAGGGCTGGAAGATTTGCATCGATTACCATTTACCACCAAACAAGATTTACGTGATAATTATCCATTTGGATTATTTGCCGTTCCCATGAGTGAAATCGTTCGCGTACACGCGTCCAGCGGCACAACGGGCCAACCCACAGTAGTTGGGTATACGCGTCGCGATATCGGTATCTGGGCAGAAGTGGTGGCCAGAACCCTCGCTTGCTCTGGGGCAGGTCGTGATGATGTTGTACAGATTTCCTATGGATACGGATTATTTACAGGAGGCCTGGGGATTCATTATGGCACGGAAAAATTAGGGGCCACAGTCATTCCTATCTCCGGAGGCAATACCGCCAAACAGATTCAGCTGATGCGAGATTTTGGCAGTACGGTTATTGCCTGTACTCCCTCTTATGCTCTCTACCTGGCAGAAGCATTGGAAGACATGGATGTAAATGTCAAAGAATTGAAACTGCGTGTTGGTATCTTTGGTGCTGAACCCTGGACTGAAAACATGCGCAAAGAGATCGAGGAAAAACTGAATATCAGAGCCATCGATATCTATGGATTGAGTGAAGTTATCGGACCCGGTGTCTCAACCGAATGTGAGAAACAAGCGGGTTTACATATTTTTGAAGATCATTTTTTCCCGGAAATCATTGACCCGGAATCTGGAGATGTCTTGCCTCCCGGGAGCCATGGAGAACTCGTGTTTACGACCCTCACCAAAGAAGGTCTGCCTCTGTTGCGCTACCGTACCCGTGATCTCACTCATTTGAACTATCAAACCTGTGAGTGCGGACGCACAATGGTAAGAATGGCCAAATGTACCGGACGTTCGGATGACATGTTGATTATTCGCGGAGTCAATATCTTTCCTTCGCAAATCGAGAGTGTACTCCTTGAAATGAGTGAAACCAAACCCCACTATTTACTCATTGTGGATCGTGTAAATAATCTCGATATTCTTCAAGTATTGGTTGAAGTTGATAACCACTTTTTTTCGGATGAGATTCGCAAACTGGAATCTCTTACCCAACGTATCAAAAACAGCCTCGAAAGTACTCTCGGAATCAGTGTACAGGTTAAATTGGTGGAACCCAAAACCATTGAAAGAAGCCAGGGAAAAGCAAAGCGTGTCATCGACAAACGTCAGTTTTAACAGGAGTGACTATGTTTATCAAACAGCTTTCGATATTTCTTGAAAACAAATCAGGCCGGTTAACCCAGGTTACCGAAGCTTTAGCCGGGCAAGATATCAATATCAATGCCCTGAGCATTGCCGATACCACAGATTTTGGCATATTAAGGCTCATTGTCAATAAACCTGACAAAGCAGTTGAACTTTTGAAAAAACATGGTTTCTCGGTGAGTTTGACCACTGTCATTTGTTTGATTGTACCCCATAAACCAGGCGGATTGGCAAAAGCATTGAGAATTCTATCGGATAATGGTATTGAAATCGAATATCTATACGCCTATGAATTTGGAGACAGAGCATCGGTGATCCTTCGAACAGAAGAGCCAGACAAAGCCATCGAGACTCTTCAAACACACAAGATGGAATTATTAAACGCCAGCGATGTCTATGAAATCTAGGATACGAGAATGCCGTGTTATCAACCGGCATTCTCTTCAAAAAACCTTGCTTTCTTACCAGCCCTGGATCATGATATTTTTGCTATTATTTATTGGCTGCCAACCTTGGTCTGGTACCAAAGGCAAACAATACCATCTTTTCCTTTTGATGGGTCAATCCAATATGGCTGGCCGGGGGGAATTGAATGAGGGGACTGACAATGCAGATCCTCGTATCTTGATGCTGAATAAAAATCAGAAATGGCAAGTCGCGCAACATCCACTCCATTTTGACAAACCCATAGCGGGTTCAGGACTGGCTCTCTCGTTTGCACGAACGGTTTTGAAAAAAAAACCGGATATTCTTATCGGTCTGATTCCCTGTGCAGTGGGCGGTTCATCTATTGATCAATGGCAACCAGGTAAAATCCATCCACAAACAGGCATCTATCCTTTTGATGCCATGATCAAAAGAATCCACATCGCCCAAAAAGACGGACACCTGCAAGCCATTTTATGGCATCAGGGTGAATCGGATAGCAAAAAAGATTTGACCGAGTCTTATGAAGATAAACTATACTCTTTTATCGTCGGCCTTTGCGATACACTCCACTCCCCTGGTCTTCCCTTTATCGCAGGTGAGTTGGGTTCCTTTTATGTCGAAAAAAATCCCCATGCACGTGATATCAATGTGGCTTTGCACAATCTAAAGTCCCGAATCGACAACTATGATGTTGTCTCTGCGTCCGGGTTGACTCATAAGGGGGATTCTACTCATTTTGATACGCTTTCCCTCCTTGAATTGGGAAAACGGTATGCTGACGCGTTTATCACGATTCAGGAGAATAAATGATGAAAAAATGGAGTATAGGGTTCGTCCTTGGTCTGGTTCTGGTGGTGATTCTTTTATATGTTGGAATCCGGACTATGACCTATCATCCGGATGAGATAGAAAGCGTTGCTGTACAGTGCAAAGATGCCCCTCTGCTGAGGCCCGGACAAAAGATCAAGGTTATGAGCTATAACGTACAGTTTATGGCAGGTAAAAATTATGTCTTTTTTTTCGATGTGCCGGGTCATAAAGGACCCGATGAACGGCCTTCTGCTAGAGATATCGACAAGACTCTTGAACGAGTGGCTCAAATCATTCGCCTGGAAGATCCGGATATCATACTGCTACAGGAAATTGATAAAGGAGCGAAACGAACCGATTATCGAGATCAAACACAGCTCCTCATCGAGCTCTTGCCTGACAAAAATTATTGCGTGACCTCTGCTTTTTACTGGAAAGCCAAATACGTCCCCCATCCTCGCATTCGGGGTGCTGTGGGGATGAAGCTGGTGACATTAAGCAAATACAGAATTGACAAAGCGACCCGCCATCAGCTGCCTTTGGTACCGGGTAATTGGCTGGTGCAGCAATTCAATATCAAGCGTGCAATTCTAGAGACGCAAATGCCCATAGCAGATGGCAGCACACTCTCTTGTTATAATGTGCATCTAGAAGCGTTTACCCATGGGA
>CAYNUX010000242.1:0-6291 GCA_964400115.1 uncultured Cytophagia bacterium | reverse complement strand
GTCAAAGTGAATGGGGGTGATGCTGATTTTATTATTGAGGATGGCACGGTCGTCATAGATTTCATCTGTCTCAATATTGATTTTTTCACCCGTAAGCCAATAATATTTTACATTTCTTGGATCGGTGCGAACATGATAATCTTCCCGATATCTGGCCATGCCTTGTCTGGTGATACGGATTCCTTGAATCTCTTTTGCGGGTACGGCCGGGACGTTGATGTTGAGATAAACTCCTGCCGGAAAAGGGGTTTCGAGAACTGTGGGTACGAGATCGCGCGCGAATTTTGCTGCTGCGCTAAAATCCGGATTTTGAAAGGTCGCCAATGAAATGGCAAAAGAAGGAACCCCCAAAATCGCCCCTTCCGTGGCAGCAGAGACTGTACCGGAATAAATGACATTGATTCCGGTATTGGAGCCGAGGTTTATACCGGAAACCAAAATATCCGGGGGGGGCATCTCTTTTAACAAAGCGCCATAAGCGATTTTTACGCAATCAGCAGGTGTACCGGTAACAGCATACCCGAAAAATTCGCCATCCTTTTTGATCTCTTTGACTTTTAAAGGATCCGAGAGTGTAATAGCATGACCCACAGCACTCATTTCAGTTGCGGGTGCAACGACTGTAACCTCTCCCAGCTTTTTTAACGACTGTACAAGAGCATGCAAGCCAGGTGCATGGATACCATCATCATTGGTTACCAGTATATTCACTCTCTGCTCCTCTAGGGGTTGGCTCGGCGATGTCTGTATAAAAACTTAACAGATTAACCAAAGTGGTTCGTAGCTCTTTGCGCGATACAATGGCATCGACAAATCCATGTTCCAATAGAAATTCCGCTCGTTGAAACCCCTCAGGCAAATCCTGACCAATGGTTTGCTTAATGACCCGAGGACCAGCAAAACCGATAAGCGCACCAGGTTCTGCCAGAATGACATCACCGAGCATGGAAAAGCTCGCTGTAACCCCCCCTGTGGTAGGATGTGTCAGGATAGAAATATAGGGCAGTCTGTTATCGGCGAGACGAGCGAGTCGCGCCGATGTCTTGGCCATCTGCATGAGCGAAAGAGCACCCTCTTGCATTCGTGCACCGCCCGAGGCCGATACAATAATCAACGGGCACTTTTTCTCAAGAGCAACATCGACAGCACGAGAAATCTTTTCTCCGACCACTGATCCCATGCTTCCACCAATAAAATTGAAATCCATTATGGCCAGAACCACCTTGATCGCCTTTACAGAGCAGTGAGCTGTGCGCACCGCTTCTGAAAGCCCGGTTTTTTCCGTCGCTTCTTTGAGACGATCGGAATATTTTTTGGAATCTTTGAATTTCAGCTTGTCCACGGAACGAATATGGGTATTGAATTCCTGAAAACTGTTTTCATCCGCGATAAGCTGAATGTATCCATGGCTATTCATACGGAAATGGTAACCACATTTATTGCAAACATGCAAATTTTGTTGTAATTCTTTATTATAAATAATTTCATTACAACGATTGCATTTCACCCAGACGCCGTCGGGTAATGTTTTTTTTTGCTGGACATCCAGTCCGCGCTTTACACGTTGAAACCATTGCATAATCACTCCGTTTCAAGTGGATGCTTTTCTTTGACCAGAATACAACTCATCAAAAGTGCATCTTCGTTTTCTGCCTGGTAATAATTTTTACGCACACCTACCTCAAAAAAATTGAATTTTTTATACAGATCGATGGCCGAACGATTTGAGGCTCTGACTTCCAGATGGGCTTCACGAACGCCTTTGTTTATCGCCCAGGAGAAAACGGTCTCGAGCATGCGTGAAGCCATTCCCCGCCTTCGATAATTTGGGGCGAGAGCGAGATTGGCGATATGGAGTTCATTCACCATTTGCCAGACAATGATAAAGGCGATAACCTGGCCCTCTTTGACAAGAACAAATGGATAGGAATATCTATTTTCTTCAACCTCCCAACGGAATGATTCTTTGGACCAGGGAGTTGGAAAAATCGATTTTTCCAATTCAGTGACTTGATCGAGATCCCCGAGCTGCATGCTGCGAAAGGTAACCGGTGAATTATCGAGGGAATCCGTAAACTCTATGTTCTTCATAGCACGTGTTAAATACTCAGTATGTTTTTGGGTTTTCCGGCAATAAAGTCCTGATAATAAGTCGGTTCAAGCGTATCCATATCCGGGAGCTCTGTTGTCTCCCAGAGTTTATCAGCCAATAGTCCACATGAATAAGCGCTTGTCAGATTATACAACTCGGGTGCTTTTTGCCACGACTCATTATCTGGCAATTCCGAAACATGCCCGATAAGCAGGGCAGGAGAGGGCAAAAATGCTGCCAACTCTTCTCTTTTAATGAGGGTCACATTTTGGGTTAACCGGATATTCTTTATCTGTTTTTCATAGAGTGCTGCAAAATATTCATCGGCCTTTGCCTTGAGTATAGGGCAAACAAGTCCGTTTAATACAGGCGCCTGACTGGCAAGAGCAGCAAGTGTTGGTACCGGGATCAATGGGATATCGTGAGGCATTGCCATTCCTTTTGCAATGGCAAGTCCGATACGCAAACCGGTAAACGATCCTGGCCCGATAGAGACCGCAAAGGCATCCAGATCTTTGAGCTCCATTCCGGAAGCCGCGAGAATATGATCGATGCTCTGGGTGATCTGGCGGGCGTGGATATTGCGAATGTGGATTCGTTGTTCGGCGATCAGCACTCGGCTCTCGAGCAGGGCTACCCCACAAACCTGCGTGGCAGTCTCTATCGCCAGTATGCTTTTTGCTTTAGTCATTCAGTGATTTTTTCAAGAATTTCATGCGGAACATTTAAAGTTATTTGTCGCATATTTTCCCATTCTGGCTCGAAACGGGATTTCAAAATAATTCTCCAGTGATCATCAGGTAACCACGACTGCACCTGCTCCGGCCATTCTATCAGACAGATTCCCTGATCATAGAAATATTCTTCCAGTCCCAGATCCAAGAGTTCACTGGCATCCGTAATCCGATAAAAATCAAAGTGATATACCGGGTGACGCCCTTCATATTCGTTGACCAGTGTAAAGGTGGGGCTTGTTACAGGTTCATCGATATTCAGTCCTTGACAAATTCCTCTGATCAGGGTCGTTTTCCCGCTTCCTAAATTGCCCTCAAAGGTGACGACCTGGCCTTTTTGAAGATATTCGGCAAGTGCTTTGCCCAGTCTCAACGTTTCTTCGATATTATGACTGATGATCGGGTCTATTTTTTCTCCAGTGTAGCTATCGGTAAAATCATTTCCTCCAACGATATCCCACCATGTTGAAAACTATCTGCATAATAATTCAAGTAATAGTGGTAATTCGTGGGATAGACAAAATAATAGTCTTCTTTGGCAATCAAATAATTGGTATTGACACCCCGTGCTGGCAATCTTAGGGTTTGCGGATCTTTGATGCTCATGGCGTTTTTGGGGTTGGCCTTGATATTTCGCCCGTATTTATAGCGCAGACTCGTGGACGTTTCACGATCGCCAATCACTTTTGCTCCTCGTAATCCACGGATGCTTCCATGATCAGAAGTGATGATGATGCGGATATTTTTACTCTGAATCTCTCGCAATGCCTGAAAAAAAGGTGAATGCTCAAACCAAGAGCGAGTTATGGCGCGGAAGGCACTCTCATTGGGGATCATTTCCTTGATGACATCGACTGAACTGCGTGTATGTGCCAGGATATCAACAAAATTGATGACTATCGCCGATATGGGAATATCCACAAACTCGTAAAGTTTTCGTGAAACATTCCTGGCTTCCTGGATGTCCAGGACTTTGGCATATTTTAGGGGTGATTTGAATTCCGGCATCAGCCGCCTGACCTGTTCTTCCAATAGCTGATGTTCATACCGATTGCGGCTCATATCATCTGCTTCTCCGCCTTTGCTCCAAAGATCGGGATATATTCGTTCAATGTCACCAGGAAAAAGCCCGGCAAATATTGCATTACGAGAATACGGGGTGGCCGTGGGGAGGATCGAATAATAATAATCCCTTTTGATCTTGAAAAATTCTCGTAACAACGATTCCACGATCATCCATTGATCCAGCCGAAGATTATCCAGAATGACCATGAGGGTATTTTTTCCCTGTTCGACATGAGGAAGGACATAGTCCTTGACGATATCTACGGACAGAGGAGGGGGATCTTCACCACCATGAATCCAGTCGAGATAAGAGCGTTCTATGAATCGCCCAAACTCGACATTACAATCCCGTTTTTGATCGTACAATGTCTGCTTTAGGCCCAGATCCGGGTGTGCATCCAGTTCAACATCCCATTCGGATAATTTTAAGTGAATATCTATCCAATCCTGCCAGTGCATGGGGCCCATCATGCGATTGACGATCTGGTTAAACTCGTTTGTATAGTCTTTTGATATGCTCTGGCCCGTGATTTTGCGGCCTTCGATGATTTTTTTGCAAACCAGGAGAATCTGACTTGGATTAACCGGTTTGGTTAAATAATCATCGATCTTGTTGCCAATGGCTTGTTCCATTAGCATCTCTTCTTCACTCTTGGTAATCATGATCACCGGCAAGGAGGGATTCATTGTTTTCATCTCTTCCAATGCCGTGAGGCCATCCATGCCACTCATCATCTCATCCAAAAGGACCAAATCAAAAGGGGTTTCTTTGATCAAGTCCAATGCATCTTCTGCATTGGTTACAGGTGTGACCTTGTAGCCGCGGTCCGTTAAAAAGATAATATGCGGCTTGAGCATCTCAATCTCATCATCAACCCAAAGAATATGTCCTTTTTCGTTAGCCAAAATACCTCCCTAAATTAAATTTAAAAGTAAGGATTTTTTCATATCCAGTCAATCTATTTATCATTATATGAAACTTGTTAGCCATAATGTGAGTTATATTTCTTGCGATTTATAAAAAAAAGTGATATAGTAGTGTTTTGAAATCAAAACTATCTATGATGGGGATTTTACCTATTCTTTTATGGATTTAATAAATAAATACTGAAAATTTAATTTAGGTACAGGAAGCAGAAATTGGAAACAAATCTGACACAACTCATTCATAATGGAATTGTCATTCCGGAAAAGACTGCTTATCAAAAGCTAAGCATAAAGATAAAGGGTCAATCCCATATTTTAACTCCCAGACAAGAAGAAATGGCTTTGGCATGGTGCAAAAAGATTGGAACTCCCTATGTTGAAGATTCTGTGTTTATTCGCAATTTTTTAGCGGATTTTAGTGCTGCGCTGAACCTTGACTCTCCCCTGAAACTCGATCAAGTCGATTTTTCAAATGTGATACGCGTGGTTAAAGAGGAACGTGAATGGAAAGCCAATCTTACAAAAGAAGAGCGTAAGGCCCTCGCTGCCGAACGCAAGGCCAAAAGAGAAGCATTGAAAGAAAAATATGGATTTGCCATTGCCAATGGAGAACAGATCGAACTGGCAAATTATATGACCGAACCCAGTGGTATTTTTATGGGCAGAGGCAAGCACCCGTTACGCGGTCGTTGGAAACAAGGTGCAGAACAACGCGATGTCACGCTGAATTTGAGTCCCGATGCTCCCCCGGTTCCGGGAGATTGGGCCGAAATTGTCTGGCAGCCCGATTCGATGTGGGTAGCACGATGGGAAGACAGGCTTACCAATAAATTAAAATATATCTGGTTACACGATACCGCCCCGATAAAACAGGCAAGAGAAGCTCAAAAATTCGATAAAGCCATCGAGTTGAATGGCATCCTCTCGCAAGTGCGCCAAGGGATTCAAGAAAGTCTCTTAGATCATAATGCCCGGCGACGTAAAGTGGCTACGGCTTGTTATCTTATTGATGCGCTGTGTTTGCGTGTCGGTGACGAAAAAGATCCCGAAGAAGCCGATACCGTCGGAGCCACTACGCTGCGGCCGGAACACATAAAATTTCATGACAATGGGGTTACCGAATTTCGATTCCTGGGTAAAGATTCTGTGCTTTGGCATAAAAAAATTGAAATGCCTCAAATTGTGATCAAGAATCTCAAAGAATTATCTGAAAATGCCCGGCCTGCTGGTAATGGCCGTAAAACCGCTGCCGGAAACAAACCTCAATTGTTTCCCGATATTACCAGCAGAAATGTAAATGCCTATCTTACCGGGATCATGCCCGGACTCACAGCCAAGGTCTTTCGTACCCATCACGCCACCAATGCCGTCAAAGAGAGTCTCGATAACTCAAACGTGAAAAAGAAAGATCCTGAATTCAAAAAATGGGAAGCTGCTGTACGGGCAAATATGGAAGCCGCAATCCTGTGTAAT
>CAYNUX010000241.1:0-6316 GCA_964400115.1 uncultured Cytophagia bacterium | reverse complement strand
CGGAAACGGTTTGAACCATCCCGATTGCATAGCCAACCCCTATGCAGAAAGCCAATGTCAAAAGATCAACATTTCGCATGAACGATCCGATTTTAAGTTTTTGTAATGTAAAAAATTAAACACACAGAGTATGTGCCCTGGGTCACTGTATAATCATACGAAAAAAGCGGGGAATTGCTGGTAAGGAAATGGAATGATTATGGAAATCTTATTGGCATCATTTTTTAAGAGAAAACCGCGAATAAACACTATTGAAAAATCATTCGTGTTCATTCGCGGTTTTTTTTGGGGGGTTGTCTGTTCCCGACGCTCAATCAAGGCTGTCGGGATTTTATCAACTTATTGCAATTTGATCATCTTTCGTGTCAGTGTTTCATTTTGTGTTCGCAGAACATAAAAGTATATACCCGAACTGACGAGACGATTATGATCATTGCGGCCGTTCCACTCGACCTGATAAAAGCCGGCTTGTGCGGGTTGTTCCACAAGGCTCCGCACGCGGCGACCGAGCATATCATAGATGATCAAGGACATTTCACCGGAAACATTCTCCGGGATTTCAAATGCAATACTGGTGGTCGGATTAAAAGGATTAGGATAATTTTGTGCCAGCATAAACTCGCGCGGAGCCGTCAAGGTAATTGAAACCGCATCGAACATGGTCGACCGTCCATCCAGATCGATCTGTTTCAGCCGATATTCCAGAGTACCAAATTGTTTGGGTTTGTCCACATAGGAATAGGTTTGCGTTTCGTTGGTGGTGCCATGGCCTTTCAAAAAGGCAACGGTTTGCCAGTTCTGCTCACCCGAAACTCTTCGCTGAATCTCGAATCCCCAGTTTTGTGATTCACTGGCCGTGGAAAAGTCGATAAAGACCTGATCTTTATCAGCCGCGAGCACAAAAGACTGCAGTTCCACAGGGGTCGTGGATCCGCTGGCGACCTGAGAGAGTTCCGAGAGATTCCCCACATCATCGCCGACCTGAAGAACGAAAAAGTACTGTTGTTCGATATCCAGGCCCGTGATGGTCACATTCTGCAAGGTCCCCGGATCTGCCGGCGCAGGTAAGTTCTGCACGGGTGTAGCTGCGGCCCACCATTGCAGACGGTTTTCTTCTGTCAATGGCTGGGAACTGTAGCGCATCTGATAACTCGAAGCAGGGCCATTGGCCGAACCATCATCCCCCACTGCGGTCCAGGACAGGGTCATAGAATTTTCGCTGGTTTGCTCCACTGCCAGGTCCAACACCTGTGCGGGTTGCACCACATCGAGTGTGGAAGCGAGGGGAGTTATCTGGAATTCAGCTTTATAGGTATTAAAAAACGATGACATTTGAGTAAAGTTCATGATTTGGGGCAAGACATAATGGCGAATGCCAACATCCAATACGCCGGAAATAGAATTATTGCCTTCAGCGAGCAGCCGCAGGCCCGTATCTCCATACAAACGCTCGGCATCGTCGTCATCATACTCGCGAAAAAAGATTGCCCGAGAATCCCCCAAGGGAGTACCATCAAATTCCACCAGAGAAAAAATAGTGGCTTTGCCATGATATCCTGCTGGCTTGCTGGTGCCACCATCTCGCCAACTCGGGTCATCTTCTGCTGTCAAGGCATACCAGTGTTTTCCTGGCCAGTCGTCGGCAGTGACATTGAATCCACCGGAATTGGGATGGTCGACATCATTGACCCTGATACCAGCGACCGCATTGACCGGATTATAATAGATCATGCCAAACCCGGAAGAGCTTAGAACCTGAGAAAAAACAGCACGGGCGAGTCGGGCATCGGCATTCTCAACCGGCTCGATATCGGGAATTGCCTTTCCTTCACCTGAAAACTTGTAATAATTGGGCAGATAATACATTTGCAAGGGAAAATCGATTTGCTCATCAACCGACACACCGGCCAGGCTCCCCTTCAAGGTAATATCCAGCACATTATTACGGATAATACGAATGGGGCCCTGAATGACATCAGGAGCTTGTTTTTGTTGAACAACCAGATTGACACCAAAAATATTTTGGTTCATTTTTTCTTTAACATCAACCGTCAGCCCCAGACCACTTATATTCCCTTTGACCTGTAACCGAACCCGCTGGTATTTCAACAGATCGATACTGTCCGGATCTCCCCCAAGGGCCTTGGGAACGAAAAGCGATGTGGGCAGGCCGCTGGCCTGATTCGGATCGTGTCCGATAAAATAAGTCTCACCTGACACCACATCGTCAGGCAAATAAGACATATAGGATTCGGTGCTCTTTTCCAATGTTGTTGACCAAAACAAATACGCATATCCTGATTCGGCAGATCCCGCATCGGACACAGACAATTCGACACGGAATCGGCCCTGGGCCTGAGCATCATCGGGCCATGCATCATTTGTCGCGCGATCGCCCAAATCTCTGGCCATCACAAGCAGCTCATCGTTGGCACCTAAAACGCCGTCGAATGTGCCGAAATAATTTCCATTCACATCGCGTTCGTCGATTTGGAACGGAATCGATTGCCAGGACTCGCCAGAGGCGTCGTATTTCTGTACAACGAGTTCATCGATGGGGGCTCCGAATAATGCGGAAAGATCTTCCCCGGAAATCACCACCGGATCATATTGGCGATCAATAGCGGCAAAGCCGGAATAAAATACTCCGGACATCAGAATACTAATTATCAAATGACGCATGGGTCTCCTTCCAGATAATGATACAAAAGTGACTACTTTTCGAATGAGGCGATTGCTTCCTCCTCTGTATCAAAGGTATCAAAAATGGTAATTAACTTTGTGATCATAAACAAACTTTTCACTTTATCAGTGACACGGGTCAATTTCAGGTCTCCGTCTGCATTGCGCAATGAAGTCATTGAACTCATGAGTGCACCCAGTCCGGTACTGTTCATCCAGGATACTTTACCCAGATCGATCACGACTTTATTAACACCGCTCTCTATTAACTCTTTTACTTTGGTGTGAATAGCCATGGTCTCGGGTCCACCCATAAGTTTGCCTTTAAGTGCAATAACGGCTACGTCACCTTTCATCTGCTCTTTGATCTGCATAACTCTCCTCCTGGTAATTGATAATAGATCATTAAAAATAGGATATTCTTTAATACAACGCAATACCTATTTTTATTCGGATACCTATATAGAGTATTTTTCAATTTTATGTGCAATCCGGCAAAGAACGCCCTTGCAGGAACTAGCGCACGGAATTCAATTCATGACTCAGAATTTTCGCTTGCTCATTTTCGCTATTCACTTTCAGGGCTTCGCTCAGCAAACGGCGGGCTCTCTCGGGCCAGCCACTCTTTAAGCAGTATTTGCCGGCTCTTACATAGGCATCGTCCAGTGATCGTTGCAGAGAGTCTTGCAAAAGCATCTTGATATCGACACCCAGAGCATCCTGGATATAATCATCGTTCTCAAACAAATAAGAGAGGACGATATCATTTGTACTATAATCGACCAACAAAGTTCGCAAAATCTCTGTTCCTTCATTAAATAAATTTTTCATCTTTAACCAATAGGTGTTAAAAGAGACCTGCATCTCGGCATAGTCTTCGCTGTCTGTAGCATATTGCTGCATGACATATTTAATCTCACGAGTGACCAGTGCCTTGTGAAAAAGCAATCCGACATTATTGATCCATTCAATTTCCAGTACTGTTGGGGTCAAACGCATGGAATCTTTAAATTCCCTGGCCTTTGGATCAATAACCCGTTTAAAAATCAAATGAAAATCTTCCTTGATCACAAAGAGCAATTCGGAGAGCTTTTTTAGATTGTCAAAGGTCACTTCCCGGCATGCAAGATGGTTCCGGTCAAAATGATAAAACATATTTTTGCCACGAGCATAATCTGCAATGGTTTTGCAAAGATACCAGGCTTTATTCATCCGCACAAATGGGCTGGTGGTTTCCATATTTCCCTCATCAATGATGCAACCAATTTCCTAACAGGCTTTTCTGATCCTTTATGTTGTTGCTGCCCCTCCCAAGTTGGACAATGACGTGCTCAACAGGTACTGGAATTGTGATATGTGCTCGATTCCGCTGTAAAGCAATAGGGAGCTGACAAAGAGCAATAACAAGTTTAATCAAGTCTGTATAACCCGTTCTGTATCTGAGCGAAAGCTGTTAATATGATCATTGATCAAACGAAGAGCCTCGCTCTCCAGAGTGATTCCTCGCATATCCAGCGAATGACCCGAGCTTTTTGTCTCCGAAAGCCAGGACCAACAGATTTCACATCTGGTTTTATCCTGTTTGGAGACAGGCAGAGGTTTAAAAAAAACATCTCTGACACAGCTCGTGAGCTGTGTCATTTGTCGTTCATTGTGATAGAGACACTGGGTAAATCCACCCGTTGGATGTAAAAAATAGATCTGCACATCCCTTGGATCTTTGGCAGGTAAAAATAAAATTCTCTCATAGCGCTCTGCCTGCCGATGAGATCGTTGATGGACGTTCACTTGCCGATTGATGGGTGGATCATATTTTTGTATCGTTTCCCACTCTTTTAACAAGGCTTCAAGTTCTGAGCCCAAACTCTCGAATTCAAAATCAACCAATTGTTGATGAATGGCCTGCATCTTTTCATTACGTTGCATACCTGGCACGAAATAAGACATTAATCGGCGGGCTAAATTTTTGGCCTTACCCACATAGATAACTTTTTGACGGGCATCCTTCATCAAATAGATACCCGGAAGAGCTGGCACGGCATTAACATCATCACGATTAAAGGCAAAGCGATCGAAAGCAAATTCCTTTCGCGATTCTGCCAAGAGAGGCAAAAGTCGGTCAGGATGGTTGACATTCAAAATATCCAGGCAAGCTTGCGCATTTTGAATGAGTTGATCCAATTGTTTTTCCGGTTCGGGCCATTCATAGCATTCGGCTTTTAAAATCTGAGCCATCTCGTTGCTGGTTCGCACAGGCTGATCAGCAATGAGATTTCTCACGACCTTTAAAAGAGAGATAATGAGGGGTTCTTTTCTGGCAAAAGATTTTAAACCAGACTTTACAGTAAAAGTCTGGTTAGCCAACCCTTCGATCATGACCAGCCGATCACCGAAAATATTGGAAAGCTGCAACCAATCTTGCTCTGCCAGCCCCTGTGCCCGGCTTATGATATGCCGTTCGACGCACTGAATGCCGTCCATTTCGGCCATCAATACCGCCTGAAGCGAGCTCCAGTGGTGGCAAGAGGCCGGTACCGTGGTGAGCAAAATCCATCCGTCGCTTGTATGCTCCTCGGAACATTCGCTGCAAATTTCCCAGACGTGAGGAGCTGTTTGTTGGATCTCTTGATCTGCACACATGGACTGCACCAAAGAATCAACACCAGCCAAAGGAGCATTGGGCATCTTGAGCAATTCAGCTGCAATTTCCTCTGTTGTAGCAGACCCTCCTTTTTCACGCAAAAATGCAAACAGGTTGCAAGCCATAAGAATCACGGATTCTCTATGGGAGATTGAGGCTCATCAAGCGACGTTTCAGGTTTGGGCTTGTTTTTGCCAAACAAAGAGGCGCCGATGAGGCCACCGATCAGGCCGAAAATTGCATATATGACCAGATTGAGCATCAGAGAAATTAAAAAGATGCCCGCCGACATTCCCTGGCCACTCAGTTGATCGAGCATTTGCCGGACATCGGGATCATCGACATATTGCTTGACCTGCTCCAGCATTTCCATGCTGGCGGTTCCGAATAATGCAGCCAGGATACTCGACAAAACCGCACCAATAAGGCCGGCAATTAACCCCAACACAACGCCATCTGTCGAAGCAATTTGGGCATAGGGCCCGACATCACGACGATACATATAAACTGCAAATATGCCTCCGCCAATCACTCCTGCGCAACACGCACAATTGAGTAAATTCAGTCCGGGGACTCCGCTAATCACGCCGACAAGTAATCCACCCCATAGTGCCGGCATAAACTTGCTCTGCTGATTCATAGCTTCCTCCAGTTTGTTTGCACTTTTTTCCATCTGTCAATTAAATGATACATTGCACAGATTCGAGTTTACCATGCGCATAAAGATTCATGGATGTTTGCACGAGAAATATTATGGTTTCATACACAGAAGGTTCAACCGTATTTAGCGGGGCATATACGACAAATAAAATATTTTTAGTATCCATAGTCACTCTGGTGCGAAAAGAGTCGCTGGAAGGATTACCAAAAGGTCCTTGTTTGTCTGCCAGGCAAATCCGTTCGTAAAGGTTTACCTGGCTTTTTCCTATTCCTTCGAAACACTCTCCCTTTCGTCCCAATCGACACATGACATCACCTGATATACATTGTTTG
>CAYNUX010000240.1:0-6326 GCA_964400115.1 uncultured Cytophagia bacterium | reverse complement strand
ATTTCTAACCCGGGCAGAACCTTGAAATTATCGACCAACAATTATCTCCGGGCTGCCATGATGGCAGCCTTGGCTGTAGTTTTGGGATATTTGTTTATTTTTATTCCAAACATCGAACCGGTAACGGCGACTCTGTTTATTGCGGGTGCAATGTTGGGTCCCCGGTTGGGGCTGATGACCGCTTTGGTTGCTGAACTGATCTATTCGTTGTTCAATCCGATGGGTATGGCTCCTTTGCCTATACTCGCGGCCCAGTTGGCTTCCATGTCTTTGGTCGGGTGGGTCGGGGGCTTTTTGTATACCCGACCCCGTCTGATTCAAAAGCAAACATTTTTTATCTGGTCAGGGGGGATGGGATTTGTGTTGACATGTATTTTTGATGTATCAACGACACTGAGTTTCGCATATTTTTCTGTTGGTGCGAGCAAAGAAAAAATCTTGAGTCAATTTTTCGCTGGCACGCTTTTTTATAGCAGTCATATCCTTGGCAATACTGCTATTTTTATTTTTGTTGTGCCTTTGCTGTTACAACGACTCGTACCTTTTCACTCTGAAATGAGTTGATTATGTTGCGAATTTTTTTGACGGTATTGTGTCTGCAATGGACGTTGTCCCTGGCAACAACACCTGCTGATAGCGTGGCAACAGATAGCACACTTGCTTTGTTCAGTATAGACAGCACTGCAATCAAAGGATCGGATTATAGCTCTTTTGCAGATATCTGGTTACGTCTGCCCCTGGCCTATGTCTATGATCGTGGCAGTGTTGGGCAACCGGCCTACCCGGCTCTGGGCACCTCAGATGCCGGTCATACTCTTGTTATCTATGATGATCTCGTCCTGAATGATCCCTTGTCCGGAAAAGCAGATTTGAATCTTGTACCGACCGAGAGTATAGCTAAAGTCTTGCTGTCGTTTTCTGCCTCTGATCTGCACGGATACACAACAGCTCCGGCCCGGACAGTATTTATGCATAGCCTAAACATTGCCGCTCAGCCGGTCCGTACAAAAGTGGGATACCGCACAGGTGATAATAGCATCGATGATGTGGATGTCAGGCTCGGTATAAAAATCTCGCCCCAGCTGTCATTGAATGCGGGGGCGTTATTGAAAAACTATGCCGGAACGACCAGCCACAGTAAATATCGTACACAAAAGGTCAATGTAAAGTTACAACAAGTCTTGTGGAACGATTGGTTAGCCGGATACAATCTGTTGTATAACACGTCTGATCTCGATTTGGTCCTGGGATTGAATCGCTCCTGGTCCCCACCGGATCCACAGACCGGGTCTTTATCCGGTGAAATATTGTCCCTCCCTCATGAAAAGCGGGTTCGTTTCGATCATGGTCTTTACCTTCGGGGCCCCCACAGGTTCAAGGCGATCTTTCAAGTCACCGATCTGTACCAGGAACTTTACGGCTATCGCCATACCATTGTCGATCAGACACTGGAGGCTCAAAAAATCAGATTATCCTCAGCCATCGATCCGCAGTGGAATACCCTAGGTGCAACCGCCGCAGCGTCTATGATATGGACCCGGCCCGATTTTGGATTTATAGATACTGGAAATGATTGGAAATCCACGTTATTACTCGGTTTACACAAGAAACTCGAGAATATAGAGTTTTCACTGACCAACAGGCTGCAGAATAGCAATCAGTCGTCCTGGCAGGGTTTACCTCATCTGAGTGCCACTTTTTCAATACATTCAAACCTGATCCGGGTATGGCTTGAAAAAGATCAGCGTTTGCCCAGTCTTGAAGAACGCTACGGCAATGGGCCTTTTGCTCTAGGAAATACAGAATTGACTGCCCAGAACTCCTGGATCGCCGGGGCGGGCTGGCAACAAAATATTGGCAACTGGCATGGTTCATTGTCTATAGTGGCAGAAAAAGTTTCGGCTCCTTTGGGAATCGGATTATCCTCCATGGTTCCCGTATATCAAAACGGCCAGGATGAAAAACGGCTTTGTTTTGATTGGCAGGAAACCATTCCCATTCTTTCCTGGCTGCATGTGCTTGCCCACTGGCAGGAATACAAAATTTTTGAAGATCGGCCGCTTGTCAAGCGGCCGGATCGATGGGCTCAAGGAGTGCTTCGGGCTCGGCGTGTATTTTTTCAAAATGACCTTGATGTTACTCTGTTTATAGGTGTGGATTACTTTGATTCGGTGGCTATTTATGATCCCTTCTTTAATGATTTTCAGGGATGCGCGTTATACACAAGCGAGAAAACCATTTACCCTCATGTCCACCTACGCTTTATTATTGGCGATGCCACGCTCTATGTCGCCTTTCATAATGTCATGGCCAAAGATTTGTTCGTATGGCCTGGTTTTCCTGAGCCAAAAGCAGAATTACGATGGGGATTTGTATGGTCGTTTGTGGATTGAGGTTTGCGTTGCATTGATATTATTCCTGTATTGACATGTCACATTCTCTTTAACTTTGGTGTTGCATTTACTGGCAAATTTCTTTAAAATTGGCCAAACCCAATCAATATATTGATAAAAAAAAGGGGCTAATATTTTGGTGACCCGTATTCAAGTGGCCATAAAACCCGGATTCTATGATGCAGAGGGAGAGCATATTCGTCAGGCAGCGCAGGATCTTGGTATTGAAACCATAACCGCTACCCGGCATTTCCGCGTTTTTTATCTCTCCGGAGGATTGAGTCGTGATGAAAAAGACCATATCGCCAACGATATTTTGGCCGATGCTGTAACCGACGAGTTTTCTATCGATCAGTTACCTGCCACGCCGGACAAACAGGTTTGGAGCGTAGAGATCACATTTAATCGCGGTGTTACGGATATGGTCGCCGGAACAACGCTCAAGGCGATAAAAGATTTGGGCATAGAATCGGTTGCCGATGTAAAGACAGCACGACGCTACGAGATAACGGGTGTACTGAGTAAGGACCAGAGAACACGTATTCTCGAAAAGCTGCTGATGAACAAAGTCAACGAACATGTTTTGCAGCCTGATGAGAAAGTATTTATAGAAACTCATGACGTCGAGTTTAACTTGATCCATGTACCCATTCGGGGAGCAAATGATGCGACTCTGATGCGGATTAGCAAGGAACGGGATCTTTTTCTGACTTTACAAGAAATGCAAGTCATCCGCGATCATTTCAAAGGGCTTGATCGGGAACCTACCGATATCGAATTAGAAATGCTCGCACAGACATGGTCTGAACATTGCAGTCATAAAACTCTAACCGGTCTGGTAGAGTTTGAAGGCAAGGTTATCGATAATCTGCTCAAGCAAACGATATTCAGAGTCACCAGTGAACTGAACAAATCCTGGTGTGTATCGGTTTTTAAAGACAATGCCGGAATCATTGAATTTGATGATGACTATAACATTTGTTTCAAGGTTGAAACCCATAATCATCCCTCAGCCATGGAACCGTATGGTGGCGCCAATACCGGGATAGGCGGTGTGATTCGCGATCCTATGGGAACAGGTCTGGGGGCCAAGCCCGTGATTAATACCGATATTTTCTGTTTTGGACCCGTCGATATGGCGCACGAGGATCTGCCACGGGGTGTCTTGCATCCCAAACGGGTTATGCAAGGTGTGGTCGCAGGGGTCCGCGACTATGGCAACCGCATGGGGATCCCCACGAGCAATGGGTCGATCTTTTTTGATGAACGGTATCTGGGAAATCCATTGGTGTTTTGCGGTAATGTGGGAATTATGCCCAGAGAAAAATGCGAAAAGGAAATCATTCGCGGTGATGCGATTGTCGTCGTAGGCGGTCGTACCGGACGCGACGGAATTCATGGTGCCACAGCTTCGTCCGGAGAATTACATTCCGATAGCGAAGGGGTTTGGAGTGGAGCTGTACAAATCGGCAATCCAATCGTGGAAAAAAAGCTGGTGGATACATTAATGGCCGCTCGGGATCGGGGCTTGTACCGTGCCATCACCGACTGTGGTGCAGGTGGACTTTCATCGGCTATCGGCGAATTGGCCGAGACCACGGGTGCCATCGTTGATCTGGAAAAAGTGCCGCTCAAATATCATGGCCTTACCTATATGGAAATCTGGATCTCTGAAGCGCAGGAACGCATGGTCATATTTGTTCCCCCTGACAAAGTGCAGGAGGCCCTGGACTTGTTCAGCAGCGAAGATGTCGAGGCCACAGTTATCGGGCATACCACAAATGATAAAAAGATTACTCTGCGATACGAGGGTACCCAGGTAGGTGAGCTCGATATGGAGTTTTTGCACAAGGGAATGCCACAAATCCGGCGCCAGGCGATATTTACGGCATCGGTTTACGACGAACAAAAACCCGAAGAATCGGTCAATTTTGGCGACGTATTGCATAATGTTTTAGCCTCTCCGAATGTCTGCAGCAAAGAGTGGGTGATCAGACAATATGATCACGAAGTACAGGCCGGAAGCGCACTCAAGCCCTTGGTCGGTCTTGAAAATGATGGGCCAGGTGATGCCTGTGTGACCCGCCCGCGTCTGGATTCAAACCGTGGCGTGGTTTTGGCCAATGGTCTGAATCCAAAGTATGGCCTGATCGATCCCTATCCTATGGCGGCCTCTGCTATTGATGAAGCCATTCGTAATGTTATTGCGGTGGGTGGCCGGCTGGATCGTATTGCATTATTAGACAATTTTTGCTGGGGGAATACCAACAAGCCAGATCGTTTGGGTGGACTGGTGAGGGCAGCTCAGGCTTGTTATGATATTGCCAAGGAATTCGAAACACCGTTTATTTCAGGTAAAGACAGTCTAAACAACGAATTCCAAACAGAAGAAGGAGAGACCATTGCCATTCCTCCAACCCTGTTGATTTCAGCACTTTCCATCATGGATGATGTACGCAAGTGTGTCAGTATGGATCTCAAAGCCACTGATAATGTCTTATTTGTACTCGGAAAGACCTTTGATGAAATGGGAGGGTCTCACTATTATGAAACCCTTGGCGCTCGTGGAGGTCAGGTACCTCAAGTCAGAACCCATAAAGCCAAACAGTTATATAAAGATCTTCATGAAGCAATGCAGCGTGGTCTGATAAAATCTTGCCATGATTGTTCCGAGGGTGGAATTGCTGCGGCGATGGCAGAGATGGCTTTTGCGGGTGGTTTGGGCGCAAGCATCCAACTTGAGAACATCCCGCGTGATCCAGAGGTCACACAAGATGATATCATACTCTTTTCTGAGTCTAACTCTCGGTTTATCATAGAGGTAGCTCCGGAACATGTCGAAAGTGTGAAAAAATTCTTGTTTTCTGATCCCATTGGCAAGGTTGTAGACGAACCGGTATTGAGTGTCATCGGACTCGATGGCAGCGAAATATTGCGTGAAGAGATATATGCATTGAAACAGTCGTGGCAAAAAACCTTAGGATGGTAAGCATGAAACCCAAAGTATTGGTCCTGCGTGCCGCAGGTTCAAATTGCGATATAGAAACACAATATGCCTTTCAGTTCGCCGGTGCACAAGCAGATCTCGTGCATGTCAACCGGTTATTGGAGGGATCCGTACGTTTGAATGAGTATCAAATTCTGGCTATCCCGGGTGGTTTTACCTATGGCGATGACATTTCCGCGGGAAAGGTATTGGCCAATGAGATTCGTTATAATTTGCATGACCAATTGATGCAATTCTATGATAAAGATAAATTGATACTTGGAATATGCAATGGATTTCAGGTTTTGGTCAAGGCGGGCTTACTTCCACAGGTCGATCTCTCTGCCAGGCAAACGGTTACTCTGACCTTTAACGATTCAGGAAAGTTTGAAGATCGCTGGGTGCACCTAAAGGTCGATGATTCACCTTGTGTCTTTACCCGTCAGATCACCCCCCAGGTCTATTTCCCGGTCGCCCATGCAGAGGGGAAATTTGTTGTCGAATCAAAGGAAACATTAGAACATTTGATACAAAACAAACAAATCGTTTTTCAATATACCATGCCAAACGGAGAAAAGCCTGTCTATCCATTTAATCCGAATGGCTCTACCGCCGATATTGCAGGTATCTGTGATCAGAGCGGCCGGGTTCTGGGATTGATGCCCCATCCGGAGCGCCATGTTGATCCTACCAACCATCCGCAATGGACGCGTTTGGGATTGGCTCCTGAAGGAGATGGCGTTGCACTCTTTCGTAACGCTTTGGCCTATTTTGAAAGCTGAAACAAGTTTTCCTGCCAAACGTTTAAACGATGAACAAGTATACTAGAATAAATGGATGAAATACATTGTTCACCAAATTAAACAGAGCGCTTGAATATTTGATTTTGCGCTTTTGGAGGAAAGTTTTTGATGAATTTTGACATTGGACCTATTTTAGAACAGTGG
>CAYNUX010000239.1:0-6345 GCA_964400115.1 uncultured Cytophagia bacterium | reverse complement strand
AATTGGCCATTATTGATCGGGATAGGAGCAATACCATGATCTGACAAGCGATAGCCATTAAAAATGATTGTGCCGCCACCGGCCGGTAGCGGCTGATATATAAAAGAAGGAAAACCTCTGCAATGCAGGTACTCGTCTTTTTATTCGATCGTCATCCTAAAAAATAAATAAAAAGAGGGATAGCAGACGCACAGCAGATCATAGAAACGAATTCAGACCCCACTCACTTTCCATAGATACGAAGATCGATCGTGATTATCGTTTTCGGCCAGATAGACCGCATCACTATCGTCTCTACATAATTCGTGAATGCGAGCCGGTCTTTGTTGATGTTTATCTGCAAGCAGTCCGAAATCATCGATCGTACCGGAATTCGGATCCCAACGGATCAACTGGGTTTCATATTTCAACCCCCCGGCACCATACAAAACACCGTTTTTGTCGATGGTCAAAGCCGGAAAACGTCCGGCTGCGATGACATGGGCGATCTTGACCACCTCTGCCGTTTCGATATCGATTCGGCAGAGAACACCTGCGACGGTTCCTGCATAGATATATCGGTCTCCGTCATAGGCCATGGAATCACAAAAACCATAGTCATCCGTATGCCGGGTTTCGCTCAGGATCTCTGCTGTGTCAAAGGGTTTTTCAGGATCCGGCACCAGTTGTTCAGGGTCGCTCTTGCGGGACAAGCCATGCTCGAACCATCGGATCGATTCGGTTTTCGGATCAAAGTAAAAGAGGCGTACCGGTGTCTGTCCGGTATTTTCATCCCAGGCGCGGGTTTCTGCATAGGTGCCCCATAGCCGGCCGTATTTATCCGCCACGCCGTTATGTGGCTGAGCCAGCATCAACGCATTGCCGATGTAAGCGAGGGTTTTACTCTCTTTTGTGTGGATATCAAAGGCAAAAACAAACTCTGCCGGATACGTAAATCCGTAAATAATGCCGCGGTGCCAATCCACAGCTATGGATTGGATATAAAGATGCGGATACGGAATGCCCAATACATCGAATGTCTCTTTGTCCGGATCATATTTGACTATTTTGCCGCCTGGCGCCTTGTATTGATGATTGGCATCGTGCAGGAGCGAGGTGCCAAAATAAAAGCAACCGTCGTTCGGATTCTTGAGCAGGGTGCGGTGAATTTTCGAATCATAGCGGTCTGCCCATGAAAGTGTATTGCAGCTGTGAAACGTTTCACTGGCCGGATCGAACCGGTAGAGGATATCACCGTCGAGTGAATTGAGTCCGCACATGACCTGCTTGTTGTCAGCATCCCAGGTCAGAGCATCGAAACTGATCCAGCCATGATACCAATCCGCATCATTGATCAGATCGTCATAACTCCATTTACCGGCAATGTGGTCATCCCATCCCGATAGCTTTTTGTCGCGTAGAGGATAGGCTGAAATGTGCTCGAATCGGGCTGTGTTTTTCGACATTGTTTATCTCCTATATAGATGACACATCCGTAACGTCCGGGTGGTCGACCGGACACGGACGAAAGCCAATCAATGATAGATTGTGCGCCTTATTTTAGTTTAATCATTTTTTTTATGTTGACAAAGTCGCCGGCCTCTAACCGGTAGAAAATAAAGCCGCTGGCGACGGGTTTACCGAAATGGTCATTTCCATTCCACAAAACGCGGTAATGACCCGGATTAACATCTTCATTCACCAGGGTGGTCAGATGTTTGCCGGTGATATCATAGAGCGTCAGGACAACCCGTGTAGGTTCAGCGATCTGATATGTGATGGCGGTGATGGGATTGAACGGATTCGGATAATTTTGTTCGAGGTAAAACTCAGCAGGAGCGCTTTTGGCAGACGCTCGTACAGCCGTATCCAGGCCTGGCGAAAAAGCCGACGTATTGCCGTTTGCGTCTGTTGCTGTTGCAGTGATAAAGGGACCGGTTGGCGATCCGCTCCAGGTGAACGAGCCGTCCGCTGTGGTAACGGTCTCTCCTTCGAAAATCGCACCCTCATTACCTGGATCGGAAAAGATTTCGACCACACTATTCGGAGGAGCCGACCCCATGACTGCACCATCTGCGCTGCTCAGAACCACAGGCGGTGATAATTCTGTATTGCCCCCATCCACTGTGCTGATACCCGCTCCTTCATTATCACTGATCGCATTGCGGGTGATCGTATTTCCAATGGTGCCGCTTTCTTTGACATGAATACCATTGATGTTATTAAAATAAATGCGATTATCCGGTCCGATTGTATTATCGTTTGCTCCTTCGATGATTAAAATGCCGTGCTGCTGGTTTGGGAGCGCTGTGATACCGTTTTTATCCGTTCCGATCACATTTCCGGCAATTGTTGAGCCTGTTCCTGTGCTTAGCAATATCCCATTTTCATCATTACCTGAAACGACATTGCCTTCATAGATTCCTGGCCCCCCAATGTGCAGTGAATCACCAGAAACACTAAAGCCACTCCATTGATTCGGAATCGCACGTGTTGCATCTTTGTTCAGCCCGACATCATTATTATAAAATAAGTTATGGTTCGTTCCCGGCGGTCCGTTATAAATACCATTGCGTCCGTTTCCGGATATGATATTACCGCCTTTTTCCACAGCCAAACCGATCTGGTTGTATCGTGCACCGCTCCACAAATAAATCCCATACCATTTATTGCCCATGGCCATATTGCCACTGGCATCTGTGCCGATAAAATTTCCGCAGACGATATTAGAATCCGCACCCGTACCCTGGATTTCGATGCCTGCCCAGCCATTGCCCGATACGATGTTGCGCATCGATTCATCTGTTCCGCCGATGGTATTGTGTTTAGCACCACTGTAAATCATGATGCCGGTTAAATGATTACCCAGGTTTTTTGTGCCGGTAGCATCGGTGCCAATGTAATTACCCCCGATGCGGTTATAGCATGCCTGCTGGTAGGCTAGACGAATACCAAATTTTTCAAATCGATTGACAATGAATCCTCGCACGAGATTATAGCCAGACATCATGTCCAATCCATTCACCGTGCCGGCAAGGGACCCATCCAGCTCGATTTCAGGTCCATGCGGATTGGTATCGCTTCCGATAAATTCGGACTGGGACGTCGCATCAATATGAGTGCTATCATGGGTGATTTCGGGCAGGGCACTGGCGGGCCGGATGGTCCAGACGCCCAGTGTATCTGTGTAATTTTCATCCGATAAAGGAATATTGAAAAGAATGGAATCCGCCCCGGTGTGATTGTTGACATCGAGCAGTGCCTGGCGAAACGACCCGGCTCCGGTATCCGCGGTTGTGGTGACGGTAAAGGTGTCCGTTAAAGCACCAGAGGGCGGATAAGCCATAAAAAGAACGACAACCAATAGTGAAAAAGCTTTTTTTCGATTATCCATACTATTCTCCATTATTATCATCAATGATTATTTACATGAATGCGGACGGTTTTTCCAGAATCTCCGGCGGTGTCACCAATGTGACGATATAGTCATCAAAGCTCAGCGTATAATGCTGTGGTGCGGTTTCGCCGTGCACGCGAATGGCGTAAATACCGCGTGGCAGGTCTGCGAATTCGATCCGTTTGCGCTGTGAGAGAGAATCTCGGCATACTTTTGTCAGGGCGTGGCCGCCGGGAACAAAATCATCAGCGATCACCTGGCGATTCTCACCGATGAGGGCAAAATCCATGTCCAGGGACGAAAATGTGATGCCGAGATTGCCGGCCTGTGGCCATTTGAGGATGATCATCTCTTCGGGCACCTCGTTGGGCAACGTGCCGGCCACCAGATGTTCGATCATGGCCGGATCTGCCGGAAACGTAAAGGGCAGGGGAATATCCGGTGCCGCAGCCGGTGGTATATCCATAAAATGCATTTCGGTCATGGCTTCGAACCAGTCCGGTACCTCCATCAGGGAAAATTGCGGTGGTTGCTGCACACCGCGGATCCACTGGTCATAGCCGATGCGCAAGCGGAAATAGTTTCTGTTGTCGCGATAATCCTCTACCGAAAAACGAATCTGCCCATCCGGCCAGTGGGTACGGATATCATCAAGTGTCAACATGTGATGATATTCGTCGATAACAGATCCTGAAGCATCGTAAAACTGTACCCAGTATCTCGCAGAGGGATCACCCTTTGTATCCGGTTCCAGATAAAGTGTCAGCTGTTCATTATATAACGGACCTTGCAGATCCGGTACATGCAGGGTGAAAAAGTCTGCATCTCCGCTCTCGTGAAAAGTCAAGTCATCGATGGTCACGATTTCACTGATGTCCTCATCGCCGATATAGAGATCAGCGTTCTCGTCAAAACGGTTATTTTCTTCAAAACGATCCGGGGGGATGGTAGCTATGGAATCTCTGTTCACCGACAGCCAGTAGAGTCCGAACGAATCGCCGCTGTGTTCGATTTTGATATAGTAAACACCTGGTACCAGGGCATGGCTTCGGGGCAGGTCGACCGGTGCGCTGAAATTCGGACCGCTCAACCGGGTGGTATAATCATCGCATGCGGCAATGGCAGTGTCCTTGACCGTAAAATGGCAGAAATCATCGACTGTGAACCAATAGCTGTCTTCTGTATCTTCCCGGGAGACATTGCCGCATAATTCCCTGGGAGGGATATGTAGAGGACGTGACCGGCTGCAGGGTTCCTGGCAATCCGGAGGCGGGATCATGTCCTGGCACACCGCTTTTACGGCTGCCAGAGCATTGATATAGCCGGGTGAAACCATGCCATCCGTACTTGTCGATGCTGTATTTCCCAGTATCCGACGTACTTGATCTGTTGACAGATCGCCGTTCAAGGATTTCATCATCGCAGCAATACCGGCAATATAAGGAGACGCACAGCTGGTACCGCTAAAAGTTTCATAATCCGTACTTGAACCCGGTGTTGGCGTGGCCGGGAATTGATCGGCGGGTGCATATATATCGATGGTTGAACCATAATTGGATTGATACCACCTTGTGGGTCCATTAAAATAAATACCTCCCACGGTTATCGGATCATTTCCGGGATTTCCTGCATCGCACGGAATTTCAATAATCGTTCCATCGCCAATGTCCTGGTTATTATTACCTGCTGACGCTACCAACACGACACCGCTCTCGCTGGCAGCATCGATGGCATCCCAGAGGTTATCCGGATGATAGGATGCATCATAAGGATTGCCCCGGCTGATGTTGATGACGGTGGTTCCCCACCGGATACCGGTTCGAATTGCGCGGGCAATATCATCAACCGTGCTGGCTCTAAAGGCAACCGGCACCGCTACCTGTCCGGATGTACCCGCGACGCCAAAGCGGTTATCCAGCCGTGCTGCTGCCACACTCAACGCTTTCGTGCCATGCCAATTCTCTTCTTCTCTATAAACATCTCTGTCATTGCCGACAAAATCGTATTCTAGGGCTTCTGGAAAATCATCATTGAGAGCAAAACCACGATCAATGGCGGCAACCAGCTGAGTGGGTATAAAGGCATCCAATGCATCCACCAGATGCCAGGCCTGATGCAGTCCATAGGCTCTGTAATAATACATATTATATAGATTTCGATGCGCTGAGTACCTGGAATCATAAAAATCTTCTGCCTGTGATTTGGGACAGCAGTTAGGTTGTATCACCCCATTGAGGGTAATGTCTTTCATTATACTTTTTTCCCGCACCATGGCTTCAAATGTGGCCAGCATTTTCCCGGAATTGAACACATGCATGCCGATATAGCCCAGTGCGGTGGCCTTTTTGACCAGCTGCACCGAATCGATATCGGACGAGTCGCGTCCGACCTGAATGCGGTACCAACCATCGGTTTCGGGTATATCCCGTTCCAGGTGGGCATACTTGGCCGGCGGCTCGGGAATGGTGCCGTCCTGGATGACCTCGCCGTCATAATCTCCGAGAAAACGGGAGAGTTTTTCTTTTTCCGGCTTGAACATGATGTCCTGTTCGACATAATTGACCAGCACCGGCACCTCGGGAAACTGGATCACGCCGACATCATACCATTTTTCTCCCGGACCCGGAATGGTGGCCGGTGCCGGCTGCAGGCTGGGATCGATACGATATTGAAACAAGCCGTCCCCAGCGATTTTTAACAGATGGTCTTCGCTTTCGCCCGAGCTGAATTGTCCGGATCCATACCAGGGTGTCGAGATGGGATTTTCGGTAACGGTAAAGCGCGCCCACACAGGACCGCTGTTGGGACCGATACGAAAATCCGGCGGATCATAGACCGAAATATGTCCGGCCCCGAGCGGCACGTGAAAATTGACCAGAATGTGTTCGGATATGGAATCGGCTTCCTCTTCACTCCATACCCGGTCGTTCCAATCACCGTCCTGCTTCCAGTCGATGAGCACATTGATA
>CAYNUX010000238.1:0-6345 GCA_964400115.1 uncultured Cytophagia bacterium | reverse complement strand
AAATGGCGCAGAGATGAACTGTATGAAAGAGGCTGATGCGATCTTTTTTTGACACCAATGTGCTCGTTTATCTCTTCGACCGGGATGCGCCGGACAAGCAGGAAACGTCCCGGACTCTATTCACAAGCGAGGCGCAGAGCGGGCGGTTGATTATCAGCACACAGGTCCTTCAGGAATGGTATGTAACCGTCACGCGGAAATTGGTCGAACCGCTCCCCGCCACAGAAGCGGAACGGACGCTCCGCCATTTTGCAACTTTTCCGGTTGTCCGGATCGACATCGAACATGTCATATGGGCCGCCAACCGATGTCAGGCGCTTGGGTTTTCTTTTTGGGACGCCCTTATCATCGAAACGGCCCTTTCCGGCGGCTCGACCATTCTCTACACGGAAGACCTGCAGCATGGTCAAGTCATCGATGGGTTGGAGATCGTCAATCCTTATGTTGAATCTTCGGCATAAAGGAATGAATTTTCAAATTAAAATGGATGGAAGCGCGTATGCCTTCGATAATAGAAGCCGTGTTTGACGGCAAGGCTTTTCTGCCGGTCGCGCCAGTGGCCATCAAACCCAATACCCGCGTTCGGATTTCCGTGGTTGCCCGGGATGAGCGGGCGTCAACGTCCTTTCTGGAAACGGCCCAGTCTTTGAAACTCGATGGGCCGCCGGATTGGGCTGAAAGGCTCGATGAATATCTGTATGGCGGAAAACGGATTGATGATGCAGACCGCTGACGATCATTTCGGGAAGGCGGGTGGGGTTTAGGGCATTGCTTTTGGGATGAGAAGACGAGGAATTGAAATTTGATATTTCGTGAAGACTCTGGCATAAATGAGGCTGAAAGGTATTTTGCCTTGCTCGGCGATGCCATGGGCCTGACGCGATTTTCCTTGGATATCGTCCAGTTGGAAAAGATCGAGCCGGAATTCGCGGAATTGATTCTCCTCAAAGGGAAAAATTATTTATGAATCTTGAATTCGGATGATATTCCGGAATTGAGGTTTTATCCGGAAAGGAGCATTACCATGCCGAATGCCATCCCGAAAGACAAAATGGAAGGGTATCGCAAAAGCGCCCGTCGGAGATCGGCCGAAAGAGCGACCCGTTTACAAGAACTTCGGAAACGGGCCATGACGACGGCCCGGCAGGCGGCCGATCTGCTGAAGAAAGAATATGGCGTGGAAGCGGTCTATCTGTTCGGATCGCTGGCCGAGAAATTCTCTGTGTTCGACGAGCGTTCGGATGTGGATCTGGCGGTTCGGGGGCTGGATGAAGCGGTGTATTATCGCGTCGTTTCCCACCTTTTGGATCTGGATCATGCCCTTGACGTGGATCTCATCCAGATGGAAACCGCGCCGGAAAGCCTTGTGGTAAAAATCGAAAAGAAAGGGATTCGGCTATGACGCCTTATGCCGCGTTGATCGGCCGCATGCGACAGGAGCAGGGCGATCTGGAGCGGCTGGTGTCGCGGGTGGAATCGTTGATAACCAAGGCGAAAACCACCGGGGACGACGGGTACCTGGACGGCGTGGCGCTCAACCTTCACGGATTCTACACCGGCGTGGAGCGGATTTTCGAGGATATCGCCCGCCGTCTGGATGGCGATTTGCCGTCCGGTCCGGACTGGCATAAGCGGCTTCTCATGCAGATGTCAGCCGAGATCCCGGATGTCCGGCCGCCCGTCATTGGACAGACCACCAAGGATTGCCTGGAAAATTATCGCGCCTTTCGCCATATCATTCGTAATGTTTACACGTTCAATTTCCAGTTTTCCCGAATCGCGGAACTGGCGGACGGCGTTCGGGGCTGCCACGAGCGGGTGGTTGTCGATCTGGGGGAATTCGGCCGGTTTTTGGCGGCGTTGGGGTGATACGTTTCGAATCAGGATGGTCAGGATGACCCCAGCAGTATCCTGAGCATCCGCATCCATCCTGAAAATCCTGATTCAATCCCCGCCCATCATCTTCGCCAACGCCACGAACATTATCTTGCCTGAGACGATATTCAGACGGGACAAAATCCATCAACCGCGATTCGATCCTCAATAAACATTATCATCTGTACCTAAATCAATGAGCAACGCTTTGGTTTTAGACAGAATTGAAACGCAAGCCGATGTTCGCAGGTTATGCTCAAGGTCCAAAAAATCTTTCAGGTTTCCGCTTAACCGGTGGGTTTTCAGGGAGGGGTGAAACGGTTCGGAGCAGAACAAATTCAATTTTTCCTCTAATTTTCCGATGAGATTCGGATGCTTCTTTTTCCACTTTTTCAGGATTCGTAAAGGCGGCTCATCCCATACCAGTTCAATCATCATTCATTGCCTTCATCAGGTCCTTGACGGAACCACTGAAAGCCTCTCCTTTTTCGTAGTTCTCCCGCGCTTGTTCCCCTCTCTTGGCAATTTGGAAACGTTTAAGTTCCACAACGCGTTTGTTCAGCGTTTCGCAGATGAAGAATTGATCCTCCGGCGGCAGCGAGGAAATGTTTTCAAGAATTTCGTTAACATTTGCGCTCATGGCAAGCCCCTTTTATGTTCAGATTATGTTCAGATTGTTGATGCTCTTTCAAATGGTCGCAATTGGAGCGATTTTGTCAAAGCTTGGGGGTTCGACATCGGTCGCCTGATTGGCAAGCATCCGTTTCCGTCGTTCCTTGCTTCGATCTTTTAAGCTCATATGTAAAATTCCGCCAACATGTTGTCATCAAGGGGTTTTTCAAAATCATCCGCCATCCGGATCAAGCCTTTTGCCGAGCCTGGTTGCCGCTTTTTCTTGGGTTGACATTCCTGTGTATCGTCCGATTCGACCAAAACAATGATTTCGACGTTTTTACCAACCATGGTTTTGGGTACCGGTAAATTCAGAATTTCGGAATCGATATGCTTTTTAAATTTTATCGCTTCCATATTCAATTCTCCGCATGATTAAAAGATTTACCCCTACTTCAAAATCTCTGATGGTGTCCCAGGATGGCCTTAATCCTCGGATCGGGACGGCTTTTCACTGCCATGGGACTCCGGTCCATGAGTGCCCCTTTCGCGGTTGAAGGCTCAAGAGATGCATGTACCCTGATAGGTATGGACCTAATATACTGCTCCTATTCATTATGCAATATTAATCATTAAAGGTGCCGTTAATTTAGGCCCATTATTGTATTCCGAATCGGAGTATTCGAAACGAACAAAAGATAGGGAGAGGCGAAAGATCAACAGAGGCGCCTATCTTTCTGCCATCTTTCTTTGAATGTTTTGATATTCCCCGGCATGTGGGTTATACTGCTCACAAGATCTTGAGAAAGGACTGCCTGTGCCGGCCACCACTCTGAAGTATAAAATGAGCCGGGGTTTGAAAAACACTTTCACGGTCTTAAACGGCCGAAGGGGCAGATGTGGTCTGCATGGACATTGGAAAAATAAAAGAAAACCTCCGAAAGCGTGAAATGCTCAAAAAAGAGTCCTTGCGCCACCGTTTTGAAGCGGCGAGTCGGGATTTCGACAAAATTGTTCGGATGATTATTGACAAATACGCCCCCAAGAAAATTATCCAATGGGGGTCGTTGCTGCACCCGGAGCAATTCGACACGCATTCGGATATCGATATCGCTCTGGAAGGGATTTCGGATGCGGAAACCTATTTCGCTTTGCTCGGTGATGCCATGGCATTGACCCGTTTCCACGTGGATATCGTCCAGCTGGAAAAGATCGAGCCGGAATTCGCGGAATTAATTTTGCTCAAAGGGAAAATTATTTATGAATCTTGAACACAAGGTCCGAACACTACGGGCGGAGATCAGCAAATCCTTGTCCGTGCTGTCCCGAATTGAAGATTTCCTTATCGGATTTCAAGATCAAAAACTATCGGAAACGCCGGGCCTGGATGAAGCCATGATCGTTACGCAAGCGCTTACGAACTATTACACCTGCCTTGAAACGGTTTTTCTCCGAATATCCAAATTTTTTGAAAATAGTCTGGACAAAGAGCAGTGGCACCGTTCGCTGCTGGAAAAGATGACCTTGGAAATCGAGGATGTTCGGCCGAAAGTGATTGGGGACCATGTATTTCAGGGTCTGCTGGAATTATTGAAATTTCGACATTTCGCACGATACTATTTTGAACTGGATTACGACTGGGATAAATTGAGATTTTTGCTGAAAAAATTCAATGCTATCCACACCGAGGTGCGTGCCGAATTATCCGATTTCGACCGATTTTTACAGAAATTGCTGTCGTCCTAATACAATTGCTCTGTTATCCGGAAAAGACCGATTTTATAGCAAAGCCTTGTAGATCTCGGATCGATTGCAATCCAAGGGCTGCGGGGGCGTACGCCGTTCCGAATGCGGGGCATGGCGGCAAGCGGGACTGCAAAACACATCACGCAATTATTCCGATCGTGGATTCAGATGCCCCATCCTTTTCCTGTTCTTTTGCTTCGCGCAAGCCATCGAAACCATTGAAGCCAGGGATTAAAATCCCTGGCTATACGCCGTTGCCGCTTCGCGGCAGGGGGATTGCCAATGTTTGATATGCGGCGATATTCGGACTTTGATCATCACTTGGGCCAATGAATGCCGCGGAGCGGCTATGGCATGTAGCCAGGGGTTTCAACCCCTGGTTTTGATCGGGATTTGCCCCCCGCGGCCCGGAACCCCGGGCATGGCCAACCCATGGCCGGGATAAAACCGAAATATCGAGCCCTGGAGGGGCGGGGGAAATCGTGGATCAATCCCAAAGATATTCCTCGTTATATTCAACCTGATGTTTGTCCAACAACAAATTGAATTCGTCTTGGAACCGCATTTTCCGGTGATGTTCTTCCTGATTGCGGATGTAATTCACCACCGCCTGACATCCTGATTCGCTAACTGAAAACGCACCATATCCCTTTTGCCATGCAAATCTGGACGGTCTTTTACCGGATTTGTTGACCCACCGGGAAGAACTCCCTTTGATTATTTTTAACATATCCGAAACGGACACGGCGGGCGAAAACCTTGCAAGGATATGGACATGGTCAGACGTTCCGCCGATCTCAATCAATTTCCCCTTTTCAGACCGAATGATGCCGCCGAGATAGGCGTATAAATCCTCCCTGAAACCTGGAACGATCTCCGGCTGACGCCGTTTGGTGGAAAATACGAGATGGAACAACAAATTCGTCAAAGAACTTGGCATCGTTCGCCTTCTATCATGTTGCTATTTTCCAAAACGAATGGTGTTCCACATTCCCGTCTGAACCTGATTATGGGCATAGAAATTAACCAGAACATGGTGAATCCCTTTTCCAGGATAAGCCGTCACCCGGAGGCAATCCAGAGAAATCTTGACCCGGCTATCGCGTCCGCCGAAAATTCGTTTTTATCCGTTCTTATTTCTCCGTTTTTTTGACTTCCCTCAAAACCCGCGCATCTTCCTGATGCCTGGGATGATCAATTTTGCTTATGATTCGGATCAAACTGTCCAAATCGATCCGATTGGCCGCTACGTCTCCGTATGTCCCTCGAATCTTCAAAATCTCTGATGGTGTCCATTGATTTCCTCACTTGACGGATCGGTCCGGCTTTTCACGACGCCGAGATTTTGACACGGTGAGCACATCGTTGCGAATCGCTACCAGCGCCGACAGACGTTCTTGCGGCGTCCGCCGGTGCCAGAAGCCGAGATCCCAATCCTCGACGGCCTGAAAATCCGTCGCCCGGTACCGATAGATTAAGGTTCTCGAATCCCCGAAAAATCCAAAACAAGCTCCAGCCCTTCTTGAACTTCAGCCATCTTCCTTTTCGAAAGCGTCCCGATTTTCTCTTTGATGCTGGTTTTGTCGACCGATTTGATCTGTGTCACATTGATGACGCATCGCTTGGGCATGTTGGCTTCCCCTTTCTTCAAGAGCACATTCCCCGGCAATTCGCCGAATTTTAGTGTGGAAGTGATGGCGAGCACAATCACTGTATTGAGTTTGCTGTCATTCAGCACATCACTTTGAATCACGAGTCCCGGCCGTCTTCCCTTAGGTTCAGATCCTTTAGCGGGCGAAAAATCGATCCAGTAAACCGAGCCTTTGCGGATTACCATTCCTGACCCTCGTCCACTTCGCCGCCTTCGAACCAGTGGGTGGTATCCAGTTGTTCTCTGCACACCGACTCGTCTGAAAAGACTGAATCGTAGGCATCCTTTATGCATTGTCTTCTTTCAGCAGCAACCTTTTCCTGAAGAACGGTAGAAATGAATTTACTCCTGGACATTCCCCGCTGTCTGCTGATTTCATCAATGGTTGAAACCAAATCCGAGGGTATGGTGAAGGCTACTTTTTGGGTGTTCATTCATTTTCCTCCATTAAAGTATGATTC
>CAYNUX010000237.1:0-6375 GCA_964400115.1 uncultured Cytophagia bacterium | reverse complement strand
AGATCGTTTCACGTGACTGGAGTTCAGACGTGTGCTCTTCCGATCTGTGACGGAGATCTGGATCTCTTTGTGGGTGACAGGAATGGCGGCTTGGGTTATTGGGAGAATACCGGCGACGCCACCAGTGCCACATTTGCATTGGAGAGTTCTCAATTTCAAAACTGGAGTTTTATCGATGATGTTCATCCCGTGATGGTGGATATGGATGGGGATGCAGATCCGGATATGCTCATCGGGGCTTCTATGGGGGGTTTTCTGTTTTTCAGGAATATGGGTGCAAGTGGAGATAGATATTTTAACCCTGTTGTCTCTTCCAGTCCGCAGAGCGCCACCGTGGTCATTCCTGCCGCAACAGTGCCCCAGATCCTGGGGTTTGATATCCAGGATAATGATGAGATCGGTGTCTTTGGTCAGGATGGGAACTGTTATGGCTCGGGAATCTGGACAGGCAATACACTTTATATCACTGTATACGGTGATGATCCCGGAACCCCTGATATTGATGGTTTAGCCGGGGGAGAAGAAATAGAGTTTCGGCTCTGGGATCACTTTGGAGATGTGGAATATTTTGCCGCGGTGAGCTTTGTGTCCGGTACTGGAGAATTTCAATCCGATAAATCCTATATCGTTGATGATATGCATAGTTTGGAGCCGGTTCCTGTAGAACTGGCTCTTTTGAATGCTATTGCTATTAAACAGGGTGTCGAATTGACCTGGGTAACGGTCACAGAAACCAACAATTATGGTTTTGCTGTCCAGCGTTTTACTGATGAACAATGGATTGATATCGGATTCCAAAGAGGGGCAGGCACAACAACAGAAACACAAAAGTATCGGTTTGTAGACAAGGATGGCAAAAACGGTGATCACTACCGGCTCAAGCAGATCGATAGCGATGGTGCTGTTCAGTATAGCCCTCAAGTGACCGTGTCCAATTCGATGCCATTGTCCTATGAATTGATGCAGAACTTTCCCAATCCATTCAATCCGACATCCAGCATTAAATTTGTTGTACCTGAATCCGGTCATGTGAGTCTGATACTTTATGATCTTTTGGGTCGTCAGGTAAAGATTTTGCTTGATCGTCGAATGGAACCGGGCGAACATGCCATAGATATCGATGCAACTGATCTCGCTGTGGGTGCCTATTTTTATGAGATGAAAAGTGGTTCGTTCAAGGCAATAAAGCGAGCCATGGTGATTAAATAATGTCTGAACAGAACTGGAGGTGTGGGGTTTGCGAAATTCCGACAATTCGTCCCCTGTATATTCAACCAACGGTGGCCGGCTTTGTCCGAAATGTCAGAATCTGATAGACAAATGCACGTGCAAACCAGCGCCGGATGTCTCAGCTTCGGCTGCGAGAGTAAGGGTCGCTCGGGAAACCAAGGGACGCAAGGGAAAGGGTGTGACCCTCATTACGGGTTTGCCAATGCATCCGGAGGGTCTCAAGGATCTTGCCAAGGAGCTGAAGCAAAAATGTGGTTCTGGTGGCACGGTGAAAAAGGGTACTATAGAAATTCAAGGTGATCACCGCGATGTGATCGTCAAAGAGTTGCAAAACAGAGGATATGCTGCGAAAAGGTCAGGAGGCTAGTCATGTCTTTTGCATGGCTGCTCTTTATTCTGCCTGTCCCTCATTCTGCCGCAGTCTTTTCTCGACTGGTCCACTTTTAACACGCTCTTAATCTTTACTTGAAATAGGCTTAAAGGGAGTTGAGTATATTCTGTTAAACGCTGAAACAGACAGAATCTCCCCTTCCTTATACCCTCTCCACATGCCGCAACAGGCCCTGACAGGGGCCTGTTGTATTATATCGCAGTTTTGAACACCATTTGTTGCCTGTCTGTTTTTATCGCATTGAATATAAAAGAGCGATATTCCGGATATTCGGCAGCAGGGATCTCGGGTGCAAAAATGCGGAATTTCCTGATAAAATGAATTTTGTTTGAGTGGATGCCGGGTTCATATTTAAACTCGCCCTGAGAAAAATGATGTGTCGTCGTATCGGTCATTGATTCTATGGTCAGTCCCTGAGGTAAATCAATCACAATCGTATCGTTGCGGCTGTAAGCATAGTCATATGCATATGGATATTTTCGCTTTTGATCTCCGGGAAGATCTTCTGCATCCAGCCTTTTCAATAAACAGGGGTTCAGAAACAAACGAGATCCGGAACGTTGTGCATATTTTGTGATGACTGCTCTGAACCGTATTGATAAAGGCTGTTCCAAAGAATCTGCAAGGTTTTCGATCTCTAGTGTTTCTAATTGTCCCTGACTTGCATGATCGTCGAACAGCCATAATTTGATTCGATCTTTCTTTTCTTGGGCGTCGAGGCTTGCCAATATTGTGCGTCGTGTAAACGCGGCATTCCCTCTATAGGAGATTTGGCCGTCCAGTTCCAGAGTACCGGCTGCATCGAGTGTCGCCTGAACAAACGAATCCATCCGGTTTACACTGTCAGCGCTGCCCGGAGTGGTGGACAGGTAGCCTCCATCGGATTTGATGAGCAAGACATCAGCGTTTTCGCATCCCGGGCTCAGCTCACCGGCGGGAAGATAATCACTCGTACATTCCAGCCATACCGTATCCCGGACGGAAGGTACACATACGATGACATGATTGAACTGCTGTGCCGGAAACGCGGCAAAGATTTTTTTTCGTTCAGAGTTGACAAGAGCCGGAAAAGCCTCTATGCCACAGTGTTTTAGCATGGCAATCATCAGAGTAGAGAGATCTTTGCAATCCCCATATTGGTTATCCAGAACGTCCTGTGCAAAATGGGGTTGCCAGCCACTCAGTCCCAACTGAATTCCCACATAGCGCGTGTGCTTTTGCAAAAACCTATAAAGAACACTCGTCTTTTCCATATCTGTTTTACAGTGGGCGACCAACCTGTCAACGTGGGATTGGGCCTGAGCAGAAAGAGTAAAACGATCTCGAAAAAGATCCCGATTCCATAGCCCCAGTTGTTGCCACGATTCTGTTGATCCTTTTGTGTCGTCGACCTCGAAACGTTCCGGTTTGAATAAAAGTCCCATCTGGGGGGTTAACCGTCCGGGTATTGCGGATTCTTCAATTCTTGCCTCCAGGTCGGTCGCGGTCCACTTGTAAATATCCAGTCCGTCATTTTGTCCTGTTTCCGGCTTGCAGTCCAGGTTGATATCATGGGTCTTGAATTTCACTTCCTGAGCGATGGTCAGTTCAAACACAGATCTCGAAACGGGGATATCTTCCAAGGGCAACCAGCTGGGGCAAAAAAGCAGGGATTTAAACTCTTTTTCATAGCAGAGTTCTACACGATACGGCAGGCGTGGATAGCGAAGATCGAGAACATGATATTTTGCATCATCATAAAGCAAGAATCCGGGAGACACGTTCAATTTCTGAATATCTTTATCCTCGATGTCCTTGAGTTCCTTTCCTTGCATGTCAAGAATGCGGGCCTCGAGCTTTTTTAGCCGGATGTAACGATTCTCACTCAAGACGATCTGGCTATGTTCTTTACCACCCTGGGTAAAGATATCCAAAATTCGGGTTGTCCGCATCTTTCCTGATCGGCTGTTTTTAATTTCGACATGCGTGGAATCCAGGACATAGCGGGTTTCCTGAGCAAAACAGGAGGGGTGCTGCCAGGAAAGAAATATCAAAAACATCCATATGGTGGCTCGGATCTTCAAGTCTACCTCCATTCGAAAGGTCTTTGCAGTCATTTTTCGATGAGATTCATTCGCCCTGTTGTTTTGTGAGAACGATCTGAACCTGATCGGCATCGCGCACAAGCGTATAAAACTCTCGCAGATCTGAATATTGCTCGACTTTATAGCTATTTAGTTCCCGCACAAGGCTTTTTTCGATGATGAGGTGACTGGTATCCTGCTTGCATGTCAGGCCCATATTGATTTTGGGTCCCCTGACCACCTTTAGGGGGGCCGGATCTTCGAGGAGATACCCCTGGGGGACCTCGATAGTTATATTTTCGGTCGTGCTGACCGGATAATCAAAGTCTACCGGAAAGGTGCGGGTTAGCCTGGGAAGAGGATGGGAGGTAAACTTTTGCAGACTTGGCGGAGCAAAATAGATAAAGTCACCGCTGATCTGAACATAGTCAGGAACCTTGTAAAAGAGGTTCACATACACAGGCAACTCGATATCGTTCAAGTTACTTACCTTGACCGAATCGATTTTTAATCCTGTGAGCCGTTCTCCGAGATAGTCCTGAAAATAGGCAAGGGGTTCCAGGCTTTCGAGCTTGTTGCGCAAGGATCTGGCTCTGTATCCTTCGTAGCGCAAAATCGAGGCTGCCTGCAAATCCCCCAGTTCGGTTATTGAGGCTTGAGTTTCAATATATACATTATGGAGATCCTGGGGTTCGGGAATCTTTATCATTTTGCCGTTTTTTTTCTTAATCAATAGTCCCATATCGGAGAGTGCGTAGGGGGGGAGTCGTTCGAAACAGCAATAAGGATCACTTGTGTCCATAAAATAGTTTCCCGAGGGTGTTTGAAGCCATACAATGGCACAATTGAATTGACGCAACTGGGGCCATTGCGGCACCACCCGACCGTTATTGCGGGTGGAAATCAGAACGGGATGAGCCTCGAATCCTCTGTGTCGAAGTAAATTGACAAGCAACAGATTTTTTTCTGTGGGGGTGCCGAGTTTTTTCTCCCATACTTTGTGGGGCAACTGTTCGGCATAGATTCTAAAGCGATCTTGGGTTTCGATTTGGGAGCGAACAAAATCGTAAAGCGCTTTTATTTGATGAATAGACAACAGAGAATCAGGAGCCATTTGAAAAGCCAATTCTTTTAATCCTTTATCGATGTCAATATGGGGATCATAAGATTCGTAAATATTTTTGGCTAGTTCTTCCCATGTATTGGCAAATTTTACCGCATGCAAGCCATCCCTGTACTCGACCAACTGAAAATAGAGTGCAGCCAGATAATCGTGTGGGGCTCGCATAAAGGGTTCTTGGGGAATCGCTGGCATATCTTTCAGGGTCCAAGTGTAGCGACTGTTTTGCTGTTTGGTAAAGGGATTGAGAACTTTTTGTACTTTGGGATCGGACATGCGCGGGGGGGTATTGTACATGAATGAAGAATAGTGAAATCCGGGAGGGACATCGACGCATATCTCACTCAGGAATGTATAAATATCACTCTGAAACCGCCAGGGTTCCAGGAAAGAGAGGTATTTACTCCGGAGTTTGTATTTGTATTCGATTACAGAGCCCACCTGAGCACCGGGTATAGCAAACACGGCTTGTCGGACATCATTGGAGAGTTCTTCGATAAAAATGTTGTCGTCATCCAGCTTGTTCTTTTTGCCATTGGGCTGGATGGTTTGAGCTTTTATATCATCAACCTTATCTTCATGCCAGTATGTGATCTTGATGTCTGCTCTTTCCTTTCCTTTTTCAGTCAAGATCTTGACACGTCTCCAGTACTCGCACTCTAGGGTGAAATTTTGATCGAATTTCATTTCACAAAAATCGAATAAAACGACAGCATCGGCAGATGAATCTGCTTCGAAAACAGTCTGTTTGAGAATTTTTTTCTCGACTTTTCCCCATTTGGGTTCGGCCTGGGCAGTGAACAATGAGGCAAATAAAAATGAAAAGAGCAGGGCATAGGTACGCATGGTGACCCCCAAAGTTTGGGTGGATGGATTGGGACGATTTTGACAAGAGAACATGCCAGGGTCGATCTGTCAGGAAAGATTCCGCTGAGGGAGTATTGGCCACGAGTGAGTTCCCTCGGCATTTATCCCATCTGACGGTATGCTGATACACTGAAAAAGAGGAAAGGCAGGGTAGGATAATCGAGTAGGGTGTCCTCCTTTTCTTAAAAGATAAATTTTTATTCTTTATTTGTCAAGGCTTTTTTGAGGATATATTCAAAATATTTACCATATTTTGATGTCTGAACCCATTAGACGTCAAAATAAGGCATCAATTGAATAAAAAGTTAAAAAGTTTGTTGTATTTTATGAAAATAATTCATATCATGTAACTGACGGTGGGGTTGATGGGCGGCGGACATACCATATTTGAGACGGTTTCCCAACCCTGATTTTTCAGGCATACAGTTTTTCCATCCTTGGTTTCAAGCATCCTTTGCCAAAATTTTCTCTCAATATAAAGGAGGTGTTGCTCAGTTATGACTGCATGCGGTCTTGTCTTTGAGGAAAACCAATTCCTGTTCCAGTCTCCAGGTATGGATTCAAGCAGGATTAAGATAATGGACAATGAGTGCATTACAGACCGCAAATAAAAAAGTTCGCCCTGACCTTTTAAGATCAAGAAAATGGTAAAGGAGGGACTATGCAAGCATTTCCACAGGGAAATGGAGGATGGGTGTTGTGGT
>CAYNUX010000236.1:0-6376 GCA_964400115.1 uncultured Cytophagia bacterium | reverse complement strand
GAAAGCGGGTGCGTGATAAAGTTTTGAGAAAAAGATCAAAACCCGGTTATTCAAAAGCAAGAAATTTTGCGGATATTTGAACGATGACAGGATTTGATTAAAATAATACTTTTTTTAAATTTCTGCAATGGATTTTTAGTGACCCTGAATCCGCTCTTCCATTGATTGTGTAGTTAATAAAACAATAGTTTGGATTCATTGCGTTCCGCAAGATCAGAAAATGTTGGCCATTTTTCGACAGTTTGAACAAAGCGTATCGGATTTTAAATCGATCTCTTCCACATAAGTTGAGGTTCGCATGACACATTGTGGATTTGGGCAATGTTTTAAACCCAGTGTATGACCCAATTCATGAATAGACTCTTTGATCAACCGTTCTTTTATGAGTGTGGGGTTGGGTGGCAGACCATAGAACAGAGGATTCAAACGATAATCTGAGACAATGGCAGCAGGGCCTTCGAGATGGGCCTCACCAAAGACGTAAGTTAAAATGGGGATATATAAATCTAAATGGGTGATTCCCAGGATCTTGTTATCTTGTCTATCCAGGTGTTTTTCCAGGCCTCGCAAGAGCCGGGTGGAGTGATATTGATCTCGACCGTTGTCAAAGGCATAATGATGATTAAAGCGAGTTTGCATGAGATTGGAGGGCATTGAGAGATTGGATTTGATTTTTTTTGCGACCTCATCGAGATCCTGAGACCGCTTGAACACAAAAGGCAAAATGAGAACCGTTGCCATAGGATTACTTTCTCAGGTCATATTTTTTGATCTTGTTATACAAGGTGACCCGATCGATATCCAGCATTTCGGCCGCTTTGGTGATATGCCAGTTGTTTTTTTCCAGTACCTTGAGAATTTGTTTTTTTTCGACATCGGCAAGGGATTCGACGGACTGTTCTTGTTTATCCTCTTTTGCGACCAATTGAAAGGGCAAATCGTGTGGTTGAATCGCCGGTGGTTTCCCGACGACCATCGCCCGTTCGATAGCATTTTCCAGTTCCCGGACATTTCCTGGCCAGTGATGCTGCTGCAAGAGCTCCATGGCGTCTTTATCTATATGAGTAATGGGTTTGTTCATGACATGGGCATATTTGCTACAAAAATGTTCGGCAAGCAAGGGGATATCCAGGCGCCTTTCGCGCAGTGGGGGAACAATAATTTGAAAAACATTGATTCGATAATAGAGATCTTCCCGAAAAGACTTTTCTTCTACAGCCTGTTCAAGATTTTTATGGGTGGCACAAATCAATCGAATATCTACAGAGACATTCTGGCTGCCTCCGACACGGGTAAACTGGTGACTCTCCAGGGCACGCAAAAGCTGTACTTGCATTTTCTCGCTGACATTACCGATTTCATCCAAAAACAATGTTCCCCTATCTGCCAATTCGAACTTGCCTTTACGCCTGTATTGAGCGCCGGTAAATGCACCTTTTTCATGGCCAAACAATTCACTTTCGAGCAGAGAATCTGAAAGCGCTCCACAATTTACCGGAACGATGGGATAATAGCGTCTCGGACTATGAGCATGAATGGCGCGGGCAATCACCTCTTTACCGGTACCGCTCTCTCCCCTGACAAGCACGGTGGTATCTGAATTGGCTACAGTATGAACCAGATCGAGTACTCTTTTCATTTGGGGGCTGGATCCGATAATTTCATCAATGTGTGTCATTTCCGTGAGATTTTGTCGCAAACGGCGATTTTCATCGCTCAACTGCAGCTTGTCAGATGCATTGCGCACCAAATGGGAGAGATCATCCGGATTAAAAGGCTTGACGATATAGTCATATGCGCCATCTTTGAGACTCTGAACAGCGGACTCGACCGAGGCATATGCGGTCATGATAATGATTATATTATCTTTATCGATTTTTTGTATTCTTTTTTGCAATTCCAGACCATCCATACCCGGCATTTTAATATCCAAAAGAATGATATCCCATCGCTGTTTTTCCAATTGTTCCAGGGCTTCATAGGCATCTTTGGCTGTTCCCACCTCATAACCATCTTCAATAAACCAATTGTAAAGCGAATCACGCACAGACTCTTCATCGTCGACAATCAGGACGCGCACGGAATAATCTTGCTTGACCATAATCTCACCTATAATTCAGAAATGGTTTCTTTAGAAATCTCTACGTTTGTATCCGGAACAGGATTCCGGGGCAATTCGATGGTAACAGTGGTCCCAGCATCCATCATAGAATCCAACCCGATATCTCCTTTGTGTCGTTTTATGATTCCATAGACAACAGATAATCCCAGGCCGACTCCTTTACCTTCTTTTTTGGTCGAAAAGAACGGGTCAAAAATTTTATCCAGGATTTCTTTAGGAACACCGCAACCGCTATCCTGAATCTCTACCGTAATTACATCCTCATTACACTGCAAGGTCACCCTCAACTGGCCATGAGCATCCATAGCTTCGATAGCATTGACAAAGAGTGCGACCAGGGCTTGTCTGACTTGCCCGGCATCACAAAGAATTTCATCATCCTCACACTCTAGATTTTTAGAGAGATCAATCTGTTTCAATTCCAACTGGTGATTGACAAGCATCAGACCCGAATCAATCAAATGACCCACTTTTTCTCTGGCAAAATGTCCGCCTCCCTGGCGGGCAAAAATGAGCATATTTTTGACAATATCTCCGCATCGGGCAACTTCACTCTTTATAAATTCCAAATACCGAATCAGTGAATCCATTCGTTCCTGGGAAAAATCCTGATTTTGCAAAATGCGCAAGACCAGATACGTATAATTCAGCACACCGGCCAGAGGATTGTTGATTTCGTGCGCTACCGTGGCAGAGAGCTTACCCAATGAAGCCAGTCGCTCCATTTGAATGAGGTGATATTGGGTCTCTTTGAGTTCGAGAGTTTTTTCAGCCACCTTTTCTTCCAGAGAGGTGGACCATTTGGTGATTTCATGCCTGGCTTTCTGAAGATCGGCGGTCATTTTGTTAAATGAACTCGCCAATTGCCCGATCTCATCTTCACCGGACAAGGCGATTCGATGATCGAGATTTCCTAAAGCCACCTGGCGGGTGCCATTGATCAGAACCTTGATTCGTCTTCGCACAACCACATAGATAAAGCTGCCCGAAGAGAGGCCGACGCCCAAAATTAAAAAAGCGGCAAAAAAGATCAATTCTCTTCTGCTCGATAATAACTTTTCATCGATCTGCTGCAGCGACATGCGCACATCGAGAACCCCTAATATTTTCTGTGATGCATCGTGGGCATGGCAAGCCGCATTATAACATTCGGGTTCATTATTGATAGGCTTTATCACGCCCAAAAGTCTGTGCCCCTTTTGTCCCTCATAGACACGGCGGGTTTGGGACTGAGGCAAAACCTCCAATGGTTGTTCTTTGTTGTGACAGACATAACAGGCTTCTTCTTCCATATCCACGACTCGACCCACCTCTTCGGCATCTGTGGAAACAATGATCTGACCCCGTTTATTATAAATTCGGATACCATCCACACCCGGCTCATTGCCAATTGTATTAATGATATGATAGAGATCTTCTTTGCGATTAATCAGCATGGCATAATGAGTCGACCGTTTGATCACATTGCCGGTACGATCAGCGCTGAGAAAAACCGTTTGCATAAGGTCATTGGTGTGTTTATGAATGGCTTGATAGGTATAGATGATAAATCCTACGACCATTACTGCCAGTATCAGCAGAAACAGCCGGACGCTTAACATCTGGCCTAGTTTTCTTTGCATAGGATTATTCCATGGTGGAGAAAGTGATGTTTTATGATAGTAAAAGGCAGGTATAAATTCAAGAAGAAACTCTGGTGTAACGAGCTAAATAATGCAATTTCGCTTGCAAAGCAGTTGTAAAGCGATTTGATAATAATGCTTGCGGCCGACAATTGTTTTGATATCAGGAATCAAAACACCGCCATCCTGAAGCGTAGGGCGTTGGTTCTTATCTTGCAGTTTTATTGCAGATACCAGAGTCTGCACAACACTGTTTTGTTGTTCGAGTAAAAAATCCAAGGCAGCCGAACCTTTTTTAAACCCTGCCAATTCTTTATTTCGCAATAAATCAAATTCTGCGAACCAAGAGTCAACAGTTACACCGTCACGAGAATGCTTGAGAGTGGTGAGGAGATCCTTGTTCAAAAATCGGATTTTACCGTCAACAGGAAAAGAAAATTGCATAGGGCCTTCTTTTGTGACCAGCTGACAAAAAGGATCATCCTTTTCCAGTACTGAATCGCTTTGCGGGAAAATCACTTTCTCGATAGGTGGCAAGATTTTCAGGCCCAAATCATTTAACCCGATCCGGCAAGTTCGGGTTCCCCTGGGTATGATACTCCAGAATTCGGCGCCATAATATGCCGAAGGATCATAAGCGATTTGACAAAAAGGAGACATGATGCGTTCAAGAGGAGAGAACTCTTGTTCAATATCGTGCTGGCGATTTACTTGCTGCAGGGTCACTTGCTTATCTTTAGCAGCTGTCAGGGAGCGAGACCGCATAGAGGCATCAAACGGACAATTTTCGCAATTGTAATTTCGGTCACACAGTTTATAGCTTACAATACCTGCATCCATCCAAATACAGGGCTGCTCACCCGATGGCCAAACCTTTTGCGATTCCTGATCTTTATTTTGCATAATCCATCATGATTTTTTGGGTTACAACTTTTTTTCTCTTTGCATGCCAGTGCTCAGGCCGTACATCCGACGCAGCGAGTCAGGTTTTTAAGAATAGCAACTTTCATAATTCAATCCACGTTTGTTTAAGAGTTTGTGCGAATAAATTCTTGTTCGAATTTAGACCATGAATCCATATCCATTTGTTGCAGGACACCTTCGGCAGGCACTCCGCCATCCTGCAGTGTGGCATAGGCAGGCTCTGCGGTCTGTGCAGCCAAAAATTCGCGCAAACGATTCATTTCATTCATCAGCCATTCTTTTGCTTCCTTACCAACGCGCATCAGATTCATGCTTCCCTTGACATCATCGGGTTTTAAAGCCACTGCCCATGACTTTTCGGGTTCATCGCGCAAAAGGGTCGGGATTTCTGAAACCATCTGATTAATTTCTTGAATGGTCCCTTGAAACGGCGAAGGAATCGAGATCGTTCGATCCCCTTGTTTCACAGTCAATAACGTATCGCCTCGTTGTACCTGTTTCCCTTTTTGAGGCAATTCGATGGCATCAACCTTGCCGATAGTATGGGTCAGGAAACGATCAAGCCCCATGCGAAAGGAGCCATCTTTATTCAAAAGGCTGAACAAATGGCCTGGGGCTGCCAACACACCCTCGGGTAACAGAACATCGCCTTCTCCCCATCCCTGAAACCGGGGCGCCAGAGCTTTGCTCTTTTTTGCTTGCCGAACCTGAACAGCATAATCGACCAAGAGAGCCACAATCACCAGTGCGATCAAGATTAAAACAGTCATTGAAAACCTCACGAAATTTGTTATATGTATTTGGGTTGTTTACACGTTCCGACACCCTATCCTTAAACAAATAACATGCCAAATTTGAAAATCACAAGAAACACATGACATTAACACCTATTTTTAATTGATTTAAACCAAAACAATAGTCTGCCAATATCGCATCTGTTATCAGTATTTTTGTTGATTTTTTCAACAGGAATATGTTTTTGACTCAGAATAATTATACAAATAGTTAATTATACACGACTTGGATCTGTTGAAATTATTTACAACTAGTTGTAAATAATTTCAACAGAGATTCGACAAACAGAAGAAATTATGTAGAAAAAATAAACAGGGAAGAATTATTTAAAAAAATACGATTATATACCATGCGCCGGTAAAGAGCGCGGCGCTCCTGGGGAGGAGGGCAAAAGCCCCATAGCCCCTAACCATCCGTTTCAGCGTTCTCTTTTTGGGTTTCGGGATCCTGCACTTTTACCCACATAAATTTTCGACGTAACGTAGTAGAATAGTATTTTTCCAACACATCATAATCGATCTTTTTTCCCCAGTTATAATAGACCCGCGGATCGATGTACGATTTTTGGCTGGTTCCCAGGTTCCAGGAACGGTTTTCCATGGCAATAGATTTTTGCACCTGAATCTTGCCCAGTGCATGATGTGCTTTTTCCAACCGCACTTTATTTTTTTCTATACGCTCGTTCATTTTGGTGATACGATTTTTGTAACGTTCTCTGGTCTTGGATTTTTGATCCTGACTTTTAGCGGCTGCGACCTTTTCACGTGATTCTGCCCGCAGATCCTTTAATTTCTCTTTAAATTCTTTGGTTTGTTGCTGAATTTTTTTGATCCGCTCTGCGGCGCGTTGTTCGCGTTCTTTGTAGCGTTTTTTCCTTTGTGCCCAGTTGCTTGGAGCTTGTTTGGTATGATTA
>CAYNUX010000235.1:1137-6400 GCA_964400115.1 uncultured Cytophagia bacterium | reverse complement strand
TGGTACAGATGAATCAGGTAAAGGTGACTATTTCGGTCCCCTGGTCTGTGCCGCCGTTTATGTTGATGAAAAAATGGCAAACCAAATGCTGGCTATGGGGGTTCGAGACAGCAAACTCGTCGATGATCTCATGACCATCCGCATTGCCGACGCCATAGAAAAAATGTTTCCCGACTCTTTCAAGATATTCGAACTCTCCCCCAATCGATATAATCAGGTCTATTCTCAGTATCAAAATACCCGGAAAAATCTAAACTCCCTCCTCGCAACCATGCACGCCAACGTAATCAAGGCTCTGTGCCATGAAAAAACTTGTGACAGGATTCTGATCGACCGCTTTGCCGACGAAAAATTGATCGAAGAACAGTTGGAAGAAACAGGCAAGGCCTATGAGCTATTACAGCTTCCCAAAGCTGAAAAAAACATTGCCGTGGCTGCCGCTTCCATTCTCGCTCGAGGTCGTTTTCTGGTACGGCTGGCCGAACTCTCTGATAAAATCGGATTTAATCTGAGCAAAGGTGCCTCGGATAGAGTCATAGAGCAGGGCCGCAGAATCGTACGGCAATGCGGCAAGGAAGAACTCTCCCAGGTTGCTAAAATCCATTTCAAAACAACACAAGAAATTCTTTGATTTTTTGTAACTTGTCTCATTCGCTTTCGTAGCTAGAGTTGTACGAATTTGCTATGGAGGCTCGGATGAAACAATTGATATTCACAATTCTGCTTGTTACGTCCTCTTGTTTTGCCGCATCTTTTGATCTAACCGTTCAAAATACCGGATTGGCTATTGGTGATGTGCCCAACGTAAATGGCATACGACTCAACTGGAGCGATTCATATTTCGATTGCATTAATGGGGTCAATTTGACTTTTTGGAAACCTGATGAGAATATTGAACACGGACAAATAGTGGCCTCGCTCTTGGCCTGTTCGGCCCGGCCTACCCGGCCGGGCCGCTTTGCTTGTTCAAAGCATAAGGGCAAATTTCACAACGACTCAGGCATTCTCTTTGTTTTCCCGTGCATACAGCTGTGTTGACTGGGTCAGAAAATCCTGCAGACCCGTAGCCATGGCATGTGGATCATTGATCATGCCATCGAGTAACATGACGCTGTCATATAGCCGCCAGGCAATCTTGTCGAGAAACGGATCCTTGACATCTTTTTTATAGATTTTTAACATGTCGAGAACCAGGGGATGGCTGCCATTGATCTCCATGACTTTTTTGGCTTGCGGGGCATTCTCATCCCACATTCGCATAATCTTTTCCATTTGCGAGGACATGCCAGGCGTGGTGCCTTTGAGCAACGCCGGACTGTCGACCAGACGCTCAGAGAGTACCACATCTTCTACTTTGTCACCAAGGATATCTTTGATGCGCCGGGCTAAATTTGTGAGATCTTTTTTGTCAGCCTTTTCTGCTTTTTGTTCTTGTTTTTTTTCGGGCTCTTTTTCATCGCTTTTAATCTTTTCAATATCCTTGATTTCTGCCTGATCCGTTGAAACAATTTTCTTTTTGTCATATTCCATAAGGCCGGGTAGAGCGAATTCGTCTACCGGATCATAGCAATAGAGGACTTCAATGCCTTTTGACCGAAAGATTTCACCCGAAGGGTTGGTATCGAGAGCCTCCCGATTTTGTCCGGAGAGGAAATAAATCGCATCCTGGTTTTCTTTCATGCGGCTGACATAAGTCTTGAGAGAAACAAGCGGCTCATCGGGTTTGCGATGCGATGAATCAAAAACAAAGATATCGGCGAGTTTATCCTTGTTGCCAAAATCCATATATCCTTCTTTGAGGATTCGACCATGTGCTTTCCAGATTTGTTTATAGGTATCCCAATCTTTCTCTTGCACCTCTTTGAGGTGAGAAAGCATTTTGCTCACCAGGGTATTTTTTATTTTGATCAGATAGGGATTTTCCTGCAGTGTTTCACGTGAGATGTTCAAAGGCAAATCATCGCTATCGACTATACCACGCACGAATCGCATATAATCAGGCATAATGTCTTTGGCATGTGAATCAACCATCACCCGGCGAACAAACAGATTGACCCCTTCTTCGTCCTTGCCGAATCCCATGGTTTCACGGTTGGTTTTGGGAATATAGAGCAGTGCATGAAACTGAATCGGTACATCGGCAGAGATATGAAGCCGGGTCAGGGGATCGTCGTTTTCATTGGCAATGAATTTAAAGAATTCTTTGTATTGTTCGTCTTTGACTGACGATTTGGGTTCGCGCCAGATCGCATTCAGGGTATTGATCTGCTCGTTATCGACCAGGATGGGGAACGGGACGAAATTGGAATATTTTTTAATCGCAGATTCGACTTGCCATTTCTTGGCAAAATCTTTAGCATCTTCTTTCAAAAAGACCTCGATGGTAGTGCCGCGTTGTGCATCCTGAGGACCTTCAACGATCTCAAAAGAGCCTTTGCCGTCACTGGTCCAAACCCAGGCCGGTTCTCCGCTGATGGCAGATTTTGTCGCGATTTCTACTCTTTCCGCAGCCATAAAGACCGAATAGAATCCAACACCAAACCGACCGATCAGGTTGATATCTTTTTTATCATCCTGTGTGATCTGTTTGATGAATTCACCGGTCCCGGACCGAGCAATCGTACCGATATTTTCGACGAGTTCGTCCTTGGTCATGCCGATGCCTGTGTCTTTAATGGTAAATGTGTTTTTCTTTTCATCCAGCTCGATACGAATATCCAGATTCAATTCCGGATTGATCACATCCTGGCCGGTAACGGTTTTATACCGCACTTTATCCAATGCGTCGGCCGCATTTGAAATCAACTCGCGGATATAGATATCACGATGAGTATACAGCGAGTGCGTCAGGATATCCAGCAGTTGCTGTATCTCTGCCTGAAATTGATAGGATTGAGCCTGTTCAGCCATTGTCAAAATTCTCCGTATTTATGGTTTGTAAGATTCATTCGCTTTAATCACGCCTGGTCATGCAAAAATCGTGCAAACTTTTTTCGGGAACCAAGTCTAATAAAAACAAATAGTCTTTGCGAGGGTTGATTTCTCTGCCAAATCATAATGGTCAATATGGCAGGATGTATGACAAAAGTGCAGAAAAAAATCTTAAATTATAAAAGTTGAATTGAACGAATCGTGCACGTGATACGAGCGGGAAAATCCACCAGAGACGTTATTCTCATTGTGAGATTTGCGGTTGAATAATCGGGAAGAGCCTGTTTTCAGTCAATGAACCTTACCCACTTGTCTTCACTCACTCTTGCTCTCTTTTTCTTTCAGTCATTTTTTCCCTCTCTTCAGGGTCGGCTGAATAGATGACATCGTCTTTATGAATATAGATGCGGTCATAGATGTCTTCGTTACTCTGTTTTTGTGTGGCATGCACAAAGGTTTTGTAACCGCCGGAGAGGTTGACCACATTTTCAAACCCATGTTGTGTCAGAATACGAGCCGCCAGATAGCCTCGCAGGCCTACGGCACAAAAAATAATCACCCGTTTTTGCCGCGGGATCTCATCCAAACGATCGCGTAATTCATTCAGAGGAATAAACAGCGAGTCTTCGATCGAGCCCAGTTCAATCTCCTTTGGGGTTCGCACATCCACCAGCACATCACGGTCACTATCCCGTTTCACGATATCATACCAGTGCACGATTTGTACCAATCCCTGAAGAATATTTTCTGCTGCAAAGCCGGCCAGATTGACCGGGTCCTTGGCTGATGAAAAGGGCGGGGCATAGGCGTGTTCCAGATCTTTTAGATCATAGATGGTTCCGCCTTGTTTGATAATGGCTGCCAAAAGATCGATGCGTTTGTCCACACCCTCGGACCCCACGATCTGAGCACCCAGCAGTCTGCCCTTTTTAGGGGAGAATTGAATTTTGAGGGTCATGGGCTGTGCGTCGGGATAATACCCGGCATGGGATGAGGCATGAATGATCGAAGCAATATAAGGGATATCATGCTGCCGCAAAGCTTTTTCCGAAACACCGGTAGACGCCACGGTCAGGTCAAACACCTTGGCAATGGCCGTGGCAATGGTACCGGGATACGTGTGTTCGTTGCCGTCGATGATATTATCGGCTGCGATGCGGCCCTGTTTATTGCTGGGTCCGGCCAGATAAGCGATCATTTGCTTTTTGATGATAGGATTTTTGAATTCAATGGCATCACCTACAGCATAGATATGGGGATCAGAGGTCTGCAGGTGTTTGTTGACCTTGATGCCACCGGTTTCGCCGATCTCGAGTCCAGCTTCTCTGGCCAGTTTGCTTTCGGGTTTGACGCCGATGGAAAGAATGACGAGATCTGTGGGTAATTCGCGTCCGCTGTGCAGACGCACCGACAGCTTGCCGTTTTCTTGTCCGAATGAAGAGACCGCATCATTGAGATAAAATTCTACATTTTTGGTGCGCAAATGCTGGTGCACGGCTGCGGCCATCTCATAGTCCAGAGGGGTCATGACCTGTTCGGCCATTTCGACAATGGTGACAAAAATACCCTGACGATGCAGGTTCTCGGCCATTTCGAGTCCGATAAACCCGGCGCCCACGATTACGGCCCGGCGGGGGGTGGTGGTTTCCAGGTATTCTTTGATACGGTCGGTATCGGGTACATTACGAAGAGTGAAAATTCCTTGCGAGTTGACTCCCGGGATAGGGGGCTTGACCGGTTCAGCGCCGGGCGACAGCACCAGGGTATCGTAGGATTCGGTATAGGTCTCCTGGGTGTCGAGGTTTTTTACTTTGACACACTTTTTTTTACGATCGATAGCAAGCACCTCATTGCGCACCCGTACATCCAGATTGAATCTTTGAGAGAACCCTTCCGGGGTTTGTACGAACAATTTGTCGCGTTCGGCTATGGTGCCGCCGATATAATAAGGCAGTCCACAGTTGGCATAGGATATATACTTGCCCCGTTCAAAGATGATAATTCTGGCTTTTTCATTGCGCCGGCGCAAGCGTGCCGCGGTGGTGGCGCCGCCGGCAACGCCGCCGACAATCAGTGTTTTTTTCATGATAACCTCCAGAATAGTGTACACTAGTATGATAAACTAGGGTGGGAAAGGATTCAGGAAAAATCAAAAGTTTTGCTGGATAAAGGGTTCGTATTCGCACAGCAGGTAAATCAGGTGCCCGTATGCAATGCATGATTTCACATCAGCAGTGATTCCTGCGTTATAGTAGGCTGAACAATGTTCAATCAGAGTTTGTTTGGATGGTGGAATTTCTGAAGATAATAACACCCATTCCTGATAAAAATG
>CAYNUX010000235.1:0-1127 GCA_964400115.1 uncultured Cytophagia bacterium | reverse complement strand
GATGAGCACAAAGTTCTATATTTTTTTGATCATCAATGAGAAACAGAGCGGTTGTTTTCTTTGTTGAAATAAAACGGCCGATAAAGTTACAATTTTTTTGAGAGAAATTATAGTATGAATATGCCGTACTGAGGCGAATTTGGGCAGGGCCGACAGATAAATCCGGTATTTGGTTGATTTGCGCTCCGAATACCAAGAGACACTTTTCTAAAAATTGTAATTCAGGTGGATTGAAATAGCATTCACAGTAAATCGTGGCGGCAAGAAGTTTAGGAGAAATGTTGGCGTTATTTGCGCATTTAATGATAAGAGTTTGATTTTTTGCAAGTGTATTTTTTGCAAAGTGTATGTCTGGTTCGATTTTGATTCTTTTATTCGAATGAGGTAACTTTAAGGTTCTACCTGGTAATACAGCCAGCAGAGAGGTCTCGTTTTCAGGGTTCGGATTGCCCGAATAAGAAAACAATAGAAAAAACAAATATATTAGTTTAATCACGATCTACCAACTAAAATTTTAAAAGATGTTTTTCCAATTCAGAATATATTTCGAATTTTGAATTTAATAATTCTAGTTTACCATGTTGAAATAGAGCAATTAAGGGTTCACCAGCTAAGAATAAATCATAGTTTCCCGAATCAATAGTAAAAATATTATATTCGGTACTGGTGATGAGCAAGCTGTTTCTTTCATTTTCCGGAACGATTAGAAAGATATATAGTGGTGAGTCTAATGATCGATTTGTTTGAACTATTTCATCCAGAAGAGCCTCTTGGCAAGTTCTGCAAAAATTTGCATAAAATACACACATGACGTTCTTGTTTTTAGTGACTTTCTCTAAGGTCATGCTCTTGCAATTGCTGTTGGTTAGGATGAGTTGATTTAAAAACTTTTTTTCAAGTGACATAAAACCTGATTTGAGGTGTTTTTTAAGGATTTTTGTAAAATTTTCAGTGGATGGAGGACTACCGCTATAGCGGATGATGTTGTCCTGATCGATAAAGACTATATATTCTCTTGGATTAAGGCTCAATATAGAGCCGAGCTCAAAAATTTGTTTTATATTTAGTATTCTGTACGAACTATCAAGCTTGGATAAAGCATATTTTATTATGGTCAAGTCTTTGGT
>CAYNUX010000234.1:0-6408 GCA_964400115.1 uncultured Cytophagia bacterium | reverse complement strand
TATAGATATACTCGATTATACAGGGAGCTTTTATGAATAATCTGTCTCGAAGAGATTTTATCAGGTCGTCTGCTTTTTTGACCATGGCTTCATTCTCCAATTTACCGGGAAAGTCTATGAACTCTGACAAGAACGTTTCAGTTACAATCCCTATGCCCATCCAGATCGTCATCGATGATGTGGGCTGGTGGTCTGGCAAAGACGGCCATGAGAATCAGGAACCCTTTCGCACCGGAATCAACCGTAATCACGTGCCCGAGGATTACGAGGCCATCATCCATCTGGGCAAAGCCCTCGATATCTGCCCTCAGGCAGCGATGGTCATGTGTGAGTGGGATACAAAAAATATCCTCAGAGACCTGCCCAACAGCACCTGGATGGGGAAAGAGTGGAACAATGAAAAATGGGTCGGCCCTTGGCTGGAAAAAGCAGCGGATTTGATCAATAATAATACCGATCATATCGAACTAACCGTTCATGGTATCGGCCACGAATACTGGACAAATGGCACCTTTACCCGTGCCGAATGGGCCGATATGCAAGGCGTGATGCGGCCACCGCAACAGGTCAAGAAACATTTAGAGTATTTTGGCCAACTGTTGGATCAGCATGGACTGGGGCCCATGCCGGGATCTTTTGTGCCCACGGCTTTCAGGCACGGCTTTGGCCCCACGGGAGATCATGAACAGAGCCTGGCGTCGATTCTCCGGCAATACGGTGTCGATTATATCAATACTCCGTTCCGTATCATGGCCAACGCCGGCAATGTGCAACACGGATTGTTCGGTATCGATTCAGGGGTGCTGACCGTGGATAGGGGACAGGATTTGTTGACATGGGATACCATTGCCACACCTCCTCTGGGGGAATTGACCGGGCCGACCTGCGGAATGCACTGGCCCAATCTTTTACATACCGATCCCGCCAGAAATCATGAAATCGTGGAAGCCTGGATCCGGTTCCTTAAACCCTATGATCGATCTGCCGATACGACTCTGGCACCAAATTCCGATTTATTCAGGCAGCAATTATTGCATCATCAGCTTACCGGGATCCATCATACAGACAACCGTATCGAATTCGATTTCAGCCGCATCGATGCACTCGATTATATCGGCGAACGAAAACGCTTTTTAATCAAAGTCTTGTCCCCTAATGCATCGAATTTAAAGGCATCCGGGATGCGTATCCTTGATCAAAAAGCAGAGCGGCAAGAGAACGGTCAGATCCTCATGACTATAGATGTTGAACGGGACATTGCTCAAAAAACGGCAACAATGGTCATTGTCTAGAGTTTGGAGTAACCAAGTCTCTTCTTTTTATCAATAGATCCACCAAGATGTGTTGGTAAAAGAAACTCGATCTCTTTTATTGTAAATTTTCTTTAATCATAGCCCGTTCGCCTTTGATCCTGTCGAGAATGTGTGCCACATTGTGGCTAATGATATAATCGGCAAGGGTTGATTTTTCATTTGTGGTCTCTAACAGGATACCGGGGTGCAGAGAACGGGGCAATAAACAATTTTGAATCAAAAGCCCTGAAAAGGTTTGTTCCCGGTTTATTTGATAGGCAAAGTGACAAAGGTGTTTCTGTCAAAAATCAATTCAGCGTGGGGTGGCGGTTGGGCTACGGTTTGGTGCCAATTGGCGTTCTATATGATAATACCCTTTGCAGGGTCATTATGACCAGTGGTTGAAACGATTTTTGACTGGCTCCAATTAAAAGATCCACACATGTTCATAGAAGGATGAGTTTGAAAAACGGTCGGGCTCGCATAGGTTTTCTCTTTCAAAAAGTCAGGTATAGGCCGATTATCTGAACGATCAACAAACATAGAGATACCTTGCCGATTTTCATTGATTTTTTCCTTGTATAAGGTGGTTGGTTCTGTGTTCGAGTATATATTCATAGATGGTGCTTACATTCTCTATCCATATGCCGTTATCAGGATCGGAAATGTACCGGCACAATGTTTCCAGAGTGGACAAGTTCGTGGTTTGCCGGCCCTGCTTATCCATCTCATGTCCGGCCAGAATCAGCCATCGGCCTTTTTTTGCGGCTTTGTCCAGCAAGAGTTTGAGTTGTTCAAATGATTTGCCGTTGCTTTCCATAGCCAGCAGCTGCGCACCATCGCAGAGCCAGGGATCGTTCGAGTCTTCATTCAGCCAGCCGCGTCCGGTTAAAAAGCAATGGGTTCTGGAATAAAAATAAAATACAGACTTGCGAGGAAAAAAGCAAGCTCGTCGTGGTGATCTATTGTACGTCTGTTGGGTAAGGTAAGGGTGTTGTATTTTTCTGATTTACCATTAGATCCCCGAAAAAAGCATTGATTAGAGTTTAGAATATAGATACATTCATGCCCAAGATACAGGAGGCTTGATCCTTCCCTGTTTTTCATAAATATTCCATTCAGATCCTTTCAGCGTATTTTTATGATCACTATCGATGAAAAGGGTTTCGCATGAACTCTATATCCGGATTTAGACCTGTTGCGATGAGTGCTTTTTTGTTATTGATTTTGATGATTTATGGCTGTCAGACGGATCGTGATTTACACGATCCGCATGCCTATTTGCCTTCTCATCCTGTGCATACCGACCATACAGAATTGATGTCAGGACCCTATAAGACGGGTAGTGACGTGACCAGAGCCTGTTTGGAATGCCATCCCAAAGCTGCTGCACAAGTGCAAAAAACCGCTCACTGGACGTGGACCAGTCCGCCGGTGCAGGTCCCTGGTCGCGCTGAACCCATTGTCTTGGGAAAGAGAAATGCCATCAACAATTTTTGTATCGGTATCCGATCCAACTGGCCGCCATGTACGGCGTGTCATGCCGGGTATGGTTGGGTAGATGAGTCATTCGATTTTAACGACGAGCATGCAGTGGATTGCCTGGTCTGTCATGATCAAAGCGGCCAGTATGTGAAAACCAAGGGAGGCTATCCCGCAGAAGGAGTGGATCTTGTCGCAGCCGCACAGAGCGTTGCCATCCCCAGCCGGGAAAATTGCGGTGGGTGCCATTTTCGCGGAGGGGGCGGAAATGCGGTCAAACACGGCGACCTTGACGAAAGTCTGTACTACCCTACCGAGCGCATCGATGTACACATGGGAAAGCACGATTTCCTGTGCATCGATTGTCATCGTACTGAAAATCACGATATTAAAGGCAGGTCTATTTCTGTGAGTGCGGATGATCGCAACCAGATCTATTGTCAGGACTGTCATAAAGGCGAGGTCCATGATGATGAACGCTTGAATACGCATCAATCCGCTGTTGCCTGTCAAACCTGCCATATTCCTGCAGCTGCCGTCAAACAAGCGACTAAAATGCACTGGGATTGGTCGAAAGCCGGCCAGGATCTCCCGGAAGATGCGCACGAATATCTCAAGATCAAAGGCCGGTTTGTCTATGAAAAAGAGATTACCCCTGAATATTTTTGGTACAATGGCACCTCTGATCCGTATCTTTTTGGCGATCCTATAGACCCCGATTCCGTGACCTTGTTGAATGAACCTGACGGCGACATCTATGATGCAGGCGCGAAAATTTGGCCCTTCAAGGTGCATACTGCCAAACAGATCTATGATACGAAAAATCGATATCTCTTGCAGCCCAAGACCTATGGTGAGGGAGGATATTGGAGTGAATTTGATTGGCACAAGGCCGCGCGTTTGGGATCAAAAGCCGTTGGTCTCGATTATAGCGGTTATTATGGTTTTACTCCTACGGTCATGTTCTGGCCGATTACCCATATGGTCGCGCCCACAGAACAGGCTTTGCAGTGTTTCCAGTGCCATGAATCCAAAGAGCAAAAGCGGATGAATTTTCAAGTTTTGGGGTATCAAGGTGATCCCCTTTATTACGGCGGACGAAAAGGTTCAAAACTCCGGGACTAGACTCATGCGAAATGTACTTGTTTTCATTCTCTTTACAGGATTTTTTGTTTTGGGCTATGCACAACAGATGCATCCGGTTTTCTCATTATTGGATGCACAAGGCAAAAATGTCCTTGAAAGCGGAAAGCCCATTTCCACACTGGAAACATGTGGCAATTGTCACGATACCGGTTATATCAGTTCTCATAGCCTTCACAGTTCCGTAGGGTTGGATCAAATTACCCCTCCCGGAACAACAGCCAGCGGACGTGCATGGGATATCAGTCCCGGGCTCTTTGGCCGCTGGAACCCGTTGGTTTATCGAATGCTCTCGCCTGCGGATGATTTTGACAACAATAATGCGCAACGCCCTGATCTGACCACATCCGGCTGGATACAGGAATACGGTTCCCGCCACGTAGGGGGAGGCCCTGCAAAAGTTCAGCGGCATGACCAGGATCATTCTTTGCTGGATGCACAACATCCCGCTGAAACGACGGTTTTAAACTCTGACAAGTGCCGTCTGGAAGCATGGGACTGGCAATCATCAGGAGTGTCAGAGATGAACTGTTTTTTGTGCCATTTTTCAGAGCCCGATCATGATGCATATAGCAGTGCACTATCCCGTGGGTTATTTGAGTGGGCCAATACGGCTACCCTGGAAAAAAGCGGTCTTGTTATCCCCAAGGGAAATCAATGGAATTATGAACCCGGTGCATTTGATCAACAAGGCAAATTGAAACAAGCATGGGTGCAATTGCAAGATCCCTCCAATGACCATTGCGGCCAATGTCATGGCCTGGTGCATGATCAATTGCAAGATCCGCTTTTTTCCGGACCCTGTCAGCCGAATCATTGGACAACGGTTATCACCGGACAGATTGTGTCGCCTCAGCGTATTTCTGCAAGCGGATTGAATCTGCAAAACAAAAAAGATCTGGTTCGCTCGTGGGATGTGCATGCAGAGCGTTTGGTCGATTGTGTGGACTGTCACCACTCCCTCAATAACCCGGTCTATTACCGGGAGTCTTTTGAAACCCGGCCCTCACATTTATCCTTTAGCCCGCGACGAATGGATATCTCAACATATCTCTATCGACCGAGTCATCAGTTTGCCAGGGGACAGAGCTCTGTCCAGGATCTCGAACCAGACCTTCAGGCCACGATGCGACGCTGTGCCTCTTGTCATGATTTTGATAAAGCACATTCCTGGCTTCCTTATCGAATCCGTCATCAAAACAGCCTGACCTGTGAGTCATGCCATATCCCCAAATTATACTCGCCAGCCCGGCGAGTCGTCGACTGGACAATTTTACTTCCAACCGGTATGCCCAGAACAGAATGCCGGGGCATAGACCACAAAACAGATGATGTGGATGAGCTGATATACGGATATGAACCGCTGCTGCTTCCCCGGCATGAAAAGGATGGACGGGTGCGTTTTGCGCCCTATAACCTTGTGACCACATGGTTCTGGATCTATGGCTCACCTCCACGTCCGGTCCGTTTAGTTGACCTGAAACAAGCCTTGTTTGAACATAAAGAATTCAAGCCTGCCATTGTAAAAACCCTGGACAGCAATCAGAATGGCCGGATCGAGGAGAAAGAATGCACCCTGGATACGCCACAAAAGCAGGCAAGTGTCCGGCAAGAGCTCGAAAAGTTGGGGTTGACTGACTTGCAAATCCAAAGCGAGATTCAACCCTATGGTATCCACCACAATGTGACCCATGGCAAGTGGGTCACCCGGGACTGCGAATCCTGTCATCATGGGAATTCGCTTTTAAACCGTTCTTTTCTTATTGCACAGTCTTTTCCTGATGGCTCTCTTCCTGAAATGGTATCAGACTCTCCTGTTGTGGGAGGCGCCGGATTGTTCGAGCAACAAGAAAAATTGTTCCTCAAACCGGATTCACGCCAAGCCGGCTTTTATATTCTGGGGCTGGACAGTGTCTTGTGGGTGCAATTCTTTGGTGCCGGAGTCTTGGTTCTGGTCTTGCTCGGTATCACAGTGCACGGAGGCCTGAGAATCAGAATAACTCGAAATCATCAAAAGAGAACGGGCAAAACGAAACGGGTCTACATGTATACGATCTATGAACGGTTATGGCATTGGCTTCAAGCCTTTGCCATTATCGGGCTCATCTTTACAGGACTGATCATTCATGCACCGGATGTGTTTGGATTTATCTCTTTTGGGGCCAGTGTTTGGACTCACAATCTGCTGGCATTGATTCTTTTGATCAATGCCTTTTTGGCCCTGTTTTACCATTTTGCCAGTGGAGCGATCAAAAAATTCGTTCCTGAACCCCATGGCTTTTTCAACCAGGCAATCGATCAGGCACTCTATTACCTGAAGGGTATTTTTAAAAATGCACCTCATCCCTTTGAGAAAAATCCGGATAAAAAACTCAATCCCTTGCAAAAAATTACCTATCTCGTTATTTTGAATATTCTTTTACCCTTGCAAATCGTCAGCGGGATCCTTATCTGGGGTGCCCAGCACTGGCCTCAGGTCGCCAAGGCAATG
>CAYNUX010000233.1:0-6461 GCA_964400115.1 uncultured Cytophagia bacterium | reverse complement strand
GGCAGAATGTCCTGGTATCGCAACGAATCGCCTTTTCCGTTTTATTATTATGACAAAGTATTGTTCGACACGAGCCTGGAATATCGGTTTTGAGCCATATATGTCTTGCAAAAATGAATATTTTTTTGCAGCTTTTAACTCTTTATTTAACCTTTGATTGGAGAGACTATGTTCGATTGGTTTATTTGGGGGTTGGAGCTTGTCGGTCTGGTGATCCTCATTGCCTGGATTATCCTTCCCATTAAAGAAGTAAAGCACATCATTCAACAGATGCGGGATAAATAGGTGTACTATTGAACCATAGATAAACAGGAGCAGAGGGCGAAATGGTAACCATCGATTATATTGTCTTTATCAGCTTTTTGATTGGTCTTTTTATTGTTGGCTCTATATTGTACAAGTGGGTCGGGGAGCCGGATGACTATTTTGTCGCCGGAAGAAATCTACCACCGTTTATCCTCGCAGCCACGCTGGTGGCCACGAATGTCAATTTATACAGTTTTATCGGTCAAACCGGGGCAGCTTATCAGGAAGGTATCTCTATTGTCTGGCAGGCCTGGACCGGCAATATGGCAATCGTCTTTTCCGGACTGTTTATTCTGCCCATTTTTAGGCGTCTTCGTGTACGTACGGTTCCCGAATACCTGGAATTGCGTTATAACCGGCTGGTACGGTCGCTTGTGGGGTTATTATGGGTTTTTCGGCTGGCGTTCTGGCTGGGCGTCACCATGTACACCGGAGCTATTGCCGCTGAAACACTGACGGGTATTCACTCGTTCACGCTCTGGCTTTTTGTTTTTGGTATTATTGCCATAACCTTTACCACCCTGGGCGGGATGTGGTCTGTGGCTCTTACCGATGCTTTGCAGTTTGTCCTGATGCTCGGTGGTGCTCTTATCCTGCTACCGCTGGCCATGAAAACTGTGGGATGGACCCCCGGATTAATCGACAAACTGCCCCCCGGTCATTTCGAGTTTGTCAAGCAGCACGGTAACTATAACTGGCAATTCATGCTCGCTATCCTCGTGCTCGGTATTCAATGGGCCAGCACCGACCAGGGAATGATTCAGCGGACGTTTAGTGCCAATAGTGTTCGTACCATTGTCAAAGGTATGGTATGGGCGGGTATTATCACCACCCCCTTTATTCTCATCATCCTTTTGCCCGGGTTGGTGGCTGCTGTAAGTACACCGGGACTAGAAAATATCGATGTAGCTTATCCCATGATGATGGCCAAGACTCTGGCGCCGTTTCTGTTAGGATTGATGGTATGCGGACTCTTTTCATCTCATCTTTCCACTGTCGATTCCAATCTCAATGCTGTGGCCACTGTATTTACAGCTGATATCTATCAAGCGATATTTAACCGACAAGCAAGCCAAAAAAATATATTATGGGTGGCCAGAATGACCACTGTCCTGGCAGGTCTCCTCATGATTTTGGTGGCTTATGTCGTTCCCCTTTTAGGGGGAGCCGTGCAAGCCTACCTGACCATCATCAGTATTATGGATATGCCACTTTTTGTGGTCGCAGTGATTTACGGACTTTTATGGCGCCGCAGCAATTGGCAAGGTGCCCTCGCAGGATATCTTGCCGGCGCGTTGGCAGGGATTATCGCTCGATTCGGATTTGGTGTCGATGTCAATGTCACCACTTTTATCAGCGCAGGCGCTGCTCTGCTTGTATGTCCGGTCGTTTCCTTGTTAACCCCGCTTACAGATGAAAATCAGTTGCTGACAATCTGGAAGGCGAAAAAAGCAGATCAGGAAGAACAAAAACTTGGTCAGGCCTATAACATCTTTCCACAATCTTTTTGGGCCAAGATCGGGACTCTTGTCCTTGGCCTGGGATTGATTTCATTTGTTTCGGGAGCTCTGATCGGGTCAACCGGTCAATCATTCCTGGCCAGTGTCTTTGCCATCGGGGGCATGCTGATCTTTTTTGCAGGAGGGTTGATCAAAGTTTATGCTCGCTGAGCGGGTCTTTTGTGCAATGTACCGGAATACGGGAACAAAACAATATTTGATGCCATTAACAGCACGATATCCTCTTTATCCATATGCGGAGTTCCTATCAACAAAAAGCATAACATCTGGGGGATTTTATCCTGCCTGAATCTGGTTGTCGTGACTTTGCACCTCGGTTGCGCCGGGCGGGCAAGCTGGATCGATTCCCTGCCATCTGAATATACCGATAATATCGATGACAAGGAATATCAGGACTTTGGGGCTGTTATCCTCCTGGATGAAGCTGAATTACAGATACTGCGGGGCGACATCCGATTATCCGAGCGAGAGAGACACCGGGTGGTCAAGATTATCAATGACCGCGGTTATGGATATGCCAATGTCACCATTCCGTTTAGCAGTCAAACAGAAATATCAGCTATTCGTGGTCGTACGATCACTCCCGATGGACGGATATATACCCTTGATCCGTCTGAAATCTATGAGGTGACCGCACATCCGGAATTTATTTTTTATTCTGACGTAAAGGCCAAGCGGTTTACACTTCCGGCAGTAAAAGATGGCAGTATCATCGAGTACCGATGGAATGAGCGGGTAAGCGGGTATACCAACTGGAATGCCTGGACTTTTCAATCCAGTGTACCGGTATTGCAATCGCGCTATCGCCTTTCCATGCCTTCAGAATGGGATTTCAAATGGACTAGTCAGAACATTCAGGTTGAGTTTGACTCTATTCCGGCTCCCCGTGGATTTAACAGAGTCTATGAGTGGCGGGCAGAAAATATCCCGCCGTTGATCCCGGAAGTCGGGATGCCATCGCTGAACACTATAATGGGCTCGCTGACGTTTTCCCCTGTAGGCATCTCTGATTGGCAGGATATTGCCCATTGGTACCATAATCTTATCAAAGAACGAATAAAACCGACTGACAGAATACGCGCCAAAGCTCAGGAATTGATTACAAGAGCCAAGAGTCAGCGTGAACAGCTCAAAATTTTGTCAGAGTTTGTCAGAGATCATGTCCGCTATGTGGCTATCTCGATCGGTATTGGTGGGTATCAACCTCATTTTGCTCAGGAGGTTTTATTCAAGCGTTATGGCGATTGCAAGGATAAGGTGACTTTGTTGAGTGCTCTGGCTCGATCTGCGGATATCAGAGTGGAGCCGGTGATTATTTCCACCTGGCAGAATGGCGATGTGGATACCACAGTAGCGAGTCAAACTCATTTTAATCATTTGATCGCTCGGGCTGTTCTCGATGACAGCAGTGTGGTGTGGATAGATGCCACAGATAAAATGACATCGTTTGGTGATTTGCCCTGGTATGATCAGGACCGGTTGGTCTGGATCGTGAGAACCGATGGGTCAGGCTTTTGGGAACGAACACCTGGCTCTGATGCGTCAGACAATATGTCGTATCGTCAATGGCAACTCACTTTGGATGAGAGAGGTGCCAATGGATCCTTGGCCATTTGTTTTTCCGGAGCGGAGGCTCATGGTTTTAGGCGCCAGTTTTGGTCGCTGCTGCCAAAACAACGTCGCGAGTGGGTTGAGCGACAAATCCGCGCACGGTTTCCCCATGCACAAATCAAGGATGTGAGGATCGACGCTATAAGAAAGCGAGAGCAGACTGTCTGTATCCAGGGTCAGTTTAGAACCGGACTTGAATATCCATTGTATCTCCCGCTGGATCGCTTTTTTGCCAGTGATTGGCATCTCTTGTTGTCGGATTCGAACCGGATTTTTCCCATCAATATTCGCTATCCCTCGACGAGTAAAGATAAACTTTCTATAGAGTGGCAGGCTGGTTTTAATATCGAGCATAATGTAAAAAACTCTGCAATTCAAGACTCTATTTTGCATTGGCACCAGACGATCCATGATACCCAGGGACTGCACCTTGCCCAGGAGTTGCGATTTACCCTCCGACAAATTAAAAAACGCGAAATAGCGGATGTGAAAACAGTGTTTGATGACATCGCAAGACAACAACAGCAGTGGATTTTGATCCGTAAAACTGACAAAAATGATTGACTTTTGAATTAAATAATCTTATATTCAAATCTTTGAGGAAAAAACCCGACCTATCATCGATTAATCATCATATTACTAACCGATCTTTCAATATAATTTAGCACCCTCGGACAAGGACGTCTGTTCCTTGTATTGACTCTGAATATTGGTTTTTTGCCTGGCCTGACCAGGTGGGCGCAATCCGTCTGTCCATTCAATGGCCATCAATATAGTGTTTAATCATAAAAAAATTAAAAATTACGGAGGTAGTTGTGGCAGGAAATGATTCTCAGGATCGAATCATCAAAGGACCAATTCATAGTTTACGTTTTGGTGCTACAGCAGTGATCAATATCCTGGCGAAGGATTTTATTTTGTGTCCCTTTAAACCGGTCTACTGTTCCCATTCTTTGCCATTTAGAGAACCGAGTCAAAATGACTATAAATCAGCACTGCCTACGCCGAAACAGATTTCTGACGCCCTGGCGCGTTTCCTGGATCAGCAATTGGCCATCGACTATATCGTCATCGCAGGTAATGGAGAGCCAACCCTGCATCCTTATTTTGATAAAGTCGTTGATCGGATTTTGGCGGTGCGCGATGATTTTGCTCCGCACCTCGATGTAGCATTGATTTCGAGTTCTTTTAATGTAGGGGATGAACAGGTCAGAGCGACATTGGAAAAGGTCGAAGTTCCAATTTTGAAACTCGACGCCGGGGACAGCGTTTTGTTTCGGAAAATCAATCGTCCGGTCGAATCGGTTTCTTTTAAATCAATCGTGGATGGCTTGACGATGATCGATCGTCTGTATATTCAAAGCGTTTTTATGAAGGGGAAAATCTCAAATATGGGTGAAAACAGTCTTGAGCGTTGGTTCAAACTGATCAAAGAGATCAAACCGGTGACGGTTCATCTTTTTACCATTGCACATGAATTGAGTCAAGTTGGACTTTTGCCTGTCGACAATAAGGATTTGACGGAAATTGGGGAAAAACTGCAAGCCTTTGCGCAAGTACCTTATTGTGTTTATGGTAATTCTCTTGAAGATTTGTGCTGTACCTGATCAGGACTGATTATGTTCCAAAAATTCTTCCAGTTCCAAGCCTGGTATTTCATTTTTTTGAGCAATTCTCTGTTGTTCTGGTGTATTATAGCCCCACAATGCCAAATAGCATTTCACTTTGACAGGTTTGACTTTGATCAAAGTGTCTACCTGGTCATCTATAAATACAAAATCAAGTGGCTCTATTTCATGGCTGTCCAAAAGGGCTGCAATAATATCTTTTTTGGTATTCTCGGGGGACGCATGATAGATCGCTTTGGTGTCTAGATAGATGTCATGAAATTTTAGAATTTCTGATACATATTCAGTCTTTTTGGTCGTAATAATGACCAGCTGATCTTTATGAGGATACTTTTGCAGCCAGGATTGCAACCCCGGATAGAGTGGATTGAGCGAGAGCCACTGCTTACGATGATGATCGAGAAAATGCTGTCGTTCACTGTAAAATACCTCAAAAAAACGATCCCGCAAGTGGTTGAATTGTCGGGTGAACGCATCAAAATCGTCCTGTGAGAGGATCATTTTTTGGGTTTTTAATGCGTGATAAATATAGACATAATCCTCACCAGAACGAATATAATTACGGATTCTGCGCGCCTTTTTAACGTGTTCAGGATTCAATTCATCAAAGGAAAATAGCTTTTCAGATTTGCCCAAATATTGCTGATATGCATTGAAACCAACCACAAGACATTCGTGAATACTGTCGCCGATCACACCATCGAAATCCAGTGCCAGAAATAAAGTTTTCATCTCTGTCCTCTATTTGATATTTGACAAAAATCAATATAGGTTTTATTTTTGTTTTTTGCAAGAAACGCCCAAGCCATTCCATGCTTTTGGCAAGTAATCTGGATCTCGAAATCTTTTAAGGGAAACAGAGAATAGGAATTTTTACAGGTTTTACTTGCAATTGATGTATGGACTTGATATTTTCTTAATACCAGGGATTCAAAATTTGCTTCGCGTTTATACCGTTGATCCCGGATTAAAATGACTTTAGGATATTCAGGTATTCTATGTTGCTGACCATCGACCATCCCATCGCAGACAAAGTTTTTTTACTGACCATGCATTTTTCAGGACTTGAAAATGGAGAACATTCCGATGAATTATGGAAGATTATCGATGCTCTAAGCGACGACATTCGTTCGCTCTATACCACTCCTGCCCAAGCCCGTGAATTACAAAAACCTGCACGGCAACTCTATCGCCGTTTAGGCATGGATCCGACGCATACCCGTCCTTCTTCTGAAGCATTGATCAGGCGCGTAATTCACAAAAAAGAGCTTTACAGAGTCAACACCATCGTGGATACCGGTAATATGGTCTCACTTGCCATACAATTGCCTGTCGGTATATAGGACAAAGGAGTCTGAGCGGGGGGGAGGAGGAGGCTGAGGTGGGGGTAGGAGTA
>CAYNUX010000232.1:0-6490 GCA_964400115.1 uncultured Cytophagia bacterium | reverse complement strand
TAAAACCATTTTTAAGGAATCAGAGAATATATTGTGCTGTTTTTAAATGTCTAGTTAGCCAAAATAATTTAATAACATTCATTCAGGTTCCCAGATAACCCATGCACTCTGGCTTGTGGTTTTTTCATTTTTCTTTCCTTAGCGACCTCTGCGTTGATCTTTTTTGCCTATTTTGGAAAAGAGTGAATTATGGTATTGATTTATTCGGAATTATTTGACATTTTATCACGCAACGATACAGCAGTTAAACAGTTCAACAACAACCAGACAGTTAACCGATTAAACAATATAACATCCCTTATGAATGCTCCTACCCGCCACATCGGACTCTTTGCTGCCATCAGCATTGGCATCGGCGCCATTGTTGGAGGGGGTATCCTGGCTTTGGCCGGGGCAGCCTTTGCCACGACCGGGCCTGCGGCGCTTTTGGCTTTTGGCTTTTGGCGTTTGCCCTGAACGGTGTCATTGCCATCATCACGGCCTTGAGTTTTGCCGAGCTGGCCAGTGCCTTTCCGCAATCCGGCGGCACGTATCTCTTTGCCAAAAAAGTGCTATCGATCCGCGCGGCATTCAATGTGGGATGGGTGGTATGGTTCGCCTCTATCGTGGCAGCGGCACTCTGCCCTCGGCTTTGCGTCTTTTACTCTGGGATCTTTGGCCACTTTATGGTCATCGCAAGCCTCTCTGCTGCAGTCGCCCTCGTTTTCCGTCGGATTCGCCACGGTCACGGTGTTGTTCACCACCTGGATGCTCTCCCGTTCGCCAGGATCAGGCGGCCGTTGGGTCAATATCCTAAAGGTCACTGTCTTTACCATGCTCATTCTGGCCGGATTCTGGATCTGGGCCAAAGATCAGCCTCCGGTGCATTCCAGGTTAACGCCTTTTTTTCCATTCGGATTCACCGGTCTTATTCAGGCCATGGGATACACCTTTATCGCTCTACAGGGATTCGACCTCATTGCGGCAGTCGCCGGCGAGGTCAAAGAGCCTCGCAAAGTCTTGCCAAAGGCCATGCTCATCTCTTTGTTGACAGCACTGGGCATCTATTTGCCCTTATTGCTGATCATGCTGGTGGTGGGCGTGCCGCAAAATGGTGATATCGTAGCCATTGCCAGCGAGAATCCTGATCTTATTCTGGCCATCGGCGCCCGGGTTTATTTGGGTCCGTTTGGGTTCTGGCTGGTTATGGTCTCGGGTGTATTATCCATGATTTCGGCCTTGCTGGCCAACCTGTTTGCGGCCTCGCGCATTGCCCAGGCCATGGGGCGGGATCGTACGCTACCGTCGTTTCTCGATCAGCTAAACAAACGCTACGGCACGCCCGTGCCGGCCATGTGGGTAACCAGCACTCTTGTCATCCTGATCCTCATCATCGTGGGCGATGTCTCTAATGCCGGGGCGGCAGCGTCCCTGATCTTTCTGGTCAGCTTTAGCCTGACTCATTTTATCAGCCTCCTGGTTCGTCAGCGCCAGCCCAACCATTCACTGAGCCGCCACAAGCACGGATTCAGTCCCGTAGTGACCAGGATTATCGCTGAACGGTCGGTCGCAAATGTTCTGGTCATTGGGCAGCATGAATAAACTAAACGAGTGATGGTGCGACGCACCTGCTTTGCAAATATCCACATAAGCATATAAAAAAATTGCACTTATGCAAGGCAGGTGCAACGCACCTTTTAAAAATAAATTCATTTTCACACACTCTTGCTCACGTTCAAACGTTCGAGTTTTTTCACAATAATCCGTCTCTCTTTTATTTATTGATCACCAAAATAACCAGACATCTTAAAAAAAACTGGCAGGTTGCACCAGGAAAGGGCTGGTATTAAGAATAGTTTTATTTTGTCGAGTCAGAAATGTATCGGAAGAAATAATCGCAGACTTTTTGTTAAAAAGGCCTTGCCCGAGGAAAAACCAAAAAAAAGTCGATGCTGGATGACAAGAGTAGGGACGAAAGATCGCTGGTTTATATCCATATTTTGGGTCTTGTGTATTAACAGGCATCATTTAAAAAACGCAAACAAAATCCCCACCAGCGCAATGACCTGGCCCATCCAGAAGATAAACATCCATTTGATCAAATCGGCGCGGGTATCGGCAAGGTCTGTCCTTACTCCGGCGATCTCTTTGGTGATGCGATCGTTCACCTTGCTAATTTCCTCGGTCAGATGTTCGTTCACCTTGCTAATTTCCTTGGTCAGATGTTCGTTCACCTTGCCGATTTCCTCGGTCAGACGCTCGTTCACCTTGCCGATTTCCTCGGTCAGACGCTCGTTCACCTTGCCGATTTCCTCGGTCAGACGTTCGTTCACCTTGCCGATTTCCTCGGTCAGACGTTCGTTCACCTTGCCGGTTTCCTCGGTCAAACGTTCGTTCACCTTGCCAATCTCTTTACCAAGCCAACGCTCGTACTTTTCCTCCAGATAAACCATGAGGTCCTGTTTCTGATTCTGTTGGCTCTGGTTTATAAGACGAATCAGGCTGTCGACTCCCTCGTCGCCGAGTCTGTCCTTGAGCGGTTTTTCCACCGTAATAATGGGCATGACTGTCTCCTGGTTTCCTGTTTCTAATATTTTACTCTATTTAATCCTCATTCGCAAGTAAAAGTTTCGGAAAATCAACGGTGGACAGAGAAGCAACACAACACATTTTCGTAAATGATTGGATTTACGGGTTCCCAAAACTTCCCTGGTTCGGGCAGCTTTGGGACCATGACACCTGCAAAACCTCTCCGGCCTCTATGCCCTCCTCGGATCCGTCTCACGAATAATCTTGCTCACATTGGACTGATTGAATCCCTTGAACCCTTGTGCACGTTGCAGGTTCTCCAGATGGCTGCCCACCGCGCCCTCGCTAAGGAATTTGGCTGCCTGCTCGTCATCGATCAACCCCCTCTCCTGCAATCGCTTCACCCGGAATTCGCTGACCGGCCAGCGCTCACCACGCGTAAACGCCTGTTTCAGATAACTGAAATCGCTGAAAGGATTCATGGTCTCGATGCCATATGCCTGCAGATCCGCGATCAGTTTTTGAAAATCAAACTGCGCCTCCAGATGATGCATGCCTGCCTGCAGGATCGAATCGCCGTGCAAGCTACACCAGAGGCCCACCGTACCGAGAAAATCGTGTTTCTCCAGCGGCTGATGTGCAAAATCGATCTCGAGTTCATCCGGAGCCAGATCCAGATCGAGAAACAGCACATGACCGCTGACAGGATTCTCCATCACCTGGGCGCCCCATCCCGCTTCCTCGCCGGCATAGAACTGCTCGCGACAATGGAATCCCAGGGTCTCGAACAGCTGCACCAATCTGGGAAAGTGGTGGCGTGAGCTGCGAAAGGTATGGTGATCCTGATTGGCCCAACCGAGTCCGAGCCGATCCTGCCGCATTTTTTGAATCGACCCAGCGCTATTGCGGTTCTGCCAGTACTGGCGTTCCACCTGTAGCACGATATGCGCGGCCATGTTACACCCTACCAACTCACACATGTGTTCGGCAATTTCGACGGCGCGTTGCATGGCCTGATCTTCATCCCCGAAATCACGCGGTCTTGTGGACCAGGATTCCACGGCCTCGACATAAGAACTCGTTTCGCCTGCTCCGCCGGACAGGGGAACCAGCATCCGGGTGCCGCGGCGCTCCACCGCATAAAAAGCCACCGGATCCTTTGTATGGATCACAGTGCTGCGATACCCGTTAAAGGGCGTGCCCAGAACCGGCCCTGTCAGCCCGTTCACTAACATAAACGCTTGCAAATTCTCGACTTTGATCGCTACACCCAGCGATACCGACTCTTGCGGATTGATCACGACGCGCGGCAGCATCGCACCAGGATGGGTATACACCGTACCCGGACTCTCGACCGCCTCCGTCTCGAACCCGGCTTTGCGTAACTCTTTATCCGCAGAATCATCCTTTATCTGAAGATGATCCACCCAGTCGAATAGACGGGTGCTGGTCTCAGTGGCCATACGATCTGATATGTTTCGAATCGCCTGGTTTTCTTCATGAGCTGCGTTGAGCCAATTGATAATCAGAGATTCAGCCTTGGGGTAGCGTTGCCATTGGGTATGATTCTGTAACATGGGATTCCTCGCATATAAGGTGGAATGGTCGAATCGTTGAACTGTTCTTCGTTGATTCATCAATAATCAAAAAACCTGAACCTGGCCTTTATGTTAACAAACACCTGGTTAGCGTTCACATATTTCCAAAACAGCTCCCTAAACATTGCAAATATTACACAGCACCCTCATCTCCACTACTTTATTCAATTCCATGATAAAAAAGTACCTTGACTATTGTAATTATATATGCTATCATTATGGTATGATTGTTACTATAGATACGAATGTCATATTCTCGGCACTGTACAGTAATGCCGGAGCATCATTCAAGATTCTCAATCTTGTTCTTGATGAACAGATTAAACTGGCGATATCAACGCAGACATATTTCGAGTATTATGATGTACTTACAAGAGACAATAATCTAGAACTATTAAAATTTACTTTATCCGAGGTGGAAGATTTCCTCGATTTGCTTGCTTTGTTATCACAACAGCATATGATTTATTTTCTGTTGAGACCTAATTTAAAAGATGAGAATGACAATATTTTTGTCGAGTGTGCATTCGCGAGCAATAGTGAATATCTGATCACATTAAATGTTAAAGATTTTAAGAATAGTGAACTGGAATCATTAGGATACAAAATCGTTACACCTGGTCAGTTTTATAAAATTTGGAAAAATAATGAGTGATACTCAAGTCGTAACATTACGAATGCCAAAAGAATTGAAACGCCGGCTTGAAAGAGAAGCCAAATATCAAGGTGTCTCCATTAATCAGTTAGCAAATTATCTTATGACAACTCAATTAACACATCTTGAATCGGTATCCATACTTGAGCAGCGTCTCGAAAAAAAATCTAAAGCTCTATTAAAACAACGGGTCAGAGAAATACTGGTAAATGTCCCTGAACGGGAGGTACCAGATTGGGACAGAATCGATCCGGAATAAAAGCAATCAAACCTGGACATCGCTCCAACTGCATACGCCGTACCGGTCAGCCAGAGCTTTGTGGACAGCCAGATAATCGCCGGGATGAGGTAATGGCACATTGCCGTCTTGAAACGCGACGATATCCACCATTGCGTTGAAAAGTTGAGAGGTTGAGTAGTTGAGAGGGATAAGGGGGTTAAGAGTTGACGAGTTAAGTTGAGAGGCGAGTACTCGGATTATCCAGAACAAGCTCCGGGCGGGAAATCGTCTGATGACGACCTCCCGCCTGACCTGGATCACATCCTGAAATGGCTCGGATATTGTTTGCAAAGTCGAGCCTATCGGAGATGGTCAATCGAATAGTCATAAAGCGTTTGGAAACCTCAACTTTTCCTCCCCTCCCACTCTGCAAAATCAAATAATTATATTCAAAATAGACAATAATTTCATTATCTTTTTAAAGGAACCAGACTTGAAAGGGTGATCCGGATTGTGAGAATAACTGACGATAAATATTTTTCACTTTACCATGATAAAACAGGTCATAAAATCGACCGGTTGATAAACGATCATGATTTCAGTGAGGAAAAAATTGAATTCGGCTATTCGACACAGTCTTCTGCCGTTTATTCTTCCAATATCGAAGGGAATACCATCGATCTCAATTCCTATATGAATCAAAAACGGTCAAAGCAAAGATTCAAGCCGTCGAAAGAAATAAAAGAAATAGACAATCTGGTTGCCGCCTATGAATTTGCTCAACACAACGAGCTCAATGAAACCAATTTTCTAAAATGCCATGCGCTTTTTTCCGAAACCTTGCTGATCAGTAGCAAGCGAGGAAAATATCGGGATGAACGGGTGGGTATATATGATCAGAATGGATTGGTTTATGTGGCCATCGAACCTGAATATGTCACCAGCCGCATGAAAGACTATTTCAATGAAATTGAAACACTTTTGGAACTCAAGTTGAGCAATGAGGCAGCGTTCTATCACGCCTCGCTCGTTCATCTCATCTTTGTTCACATCCATCCTTTTATAGATGGCAATGGACGAGGCGCACGACTGCTGGAAAAATGGTTCCTCAGCCAGGCGTTGGGCAAACAGTTCTGGAAAATCCCCTCTGAAAAGGTCTACCGGGATCACAGGGATGATTATTATGCGAATATCAACCTGGGTATCAACACTTACGAACTGGATTATGACCGCTGTCTGCCGTTTTTGGCAATGTTGCCCGAGTGCCTTAGGTAGAGGGAGAGAAAAATCCGAGCCCAATGCTCTCCGGCCATTCTTTTTCAATGGGAAACCGATCTTTAAATCGCGGCTTTTCTGTTGGGTTATAAATTTAGGAGAAAACTGAATAATCCAGGATGATTTAAACTTGAGTCCACTCTAAAAAGGTTGCTTTTGATTTAAATAAAGAATTATTATCTTTAGCCTGATAATATTCAAGAATATTGACAAAAGGATCTGCCAGGCAATGTT
>CAYNUX010000231.1:0-6509 GCA_964400115.1 uncultured Cytophagia bacterium | reverse complement strand
GGTTTGATTTTATTGTCTCGGGAGAATACAGACTCACTGCAGATGAGGAAAAAACTATTGGCCCGCGCCGGTCATTACCGACAATCCCCAATTATAATACCTGGCGCATCAGTATGGGTGGCAAATTTACATTGCTCCCCACATCGGTGTTCAGGACCTCAGAGCGGGATGTCCTTATGCAAAAGGCTACAAACCGTCGCGAATTGTTTGAACAAATCATCCGCGAACGTCGCGAAACCGAATCCGCTGAAGAGGAATTGGATCGTATTCGTGAAGAACGGCGCAAGGCGGAGCGAGAGTTGGAGCGTTTACGACGGATCCTGGAAGGTCAAAATGAGTTGGATAATATGAGACAAGATCTCAATCCCAATGAATAGTTTAGGCGCCTTTTAGGCGCCTTTTTTTTTGTCCTAATAAAAAAAAAGGCCTGATCATATGGATCAGACCTTGTGGCAGCCCTCGAACAAAATGAATTCATTGCTCATAGATATGCTCCCAAGTTGCCTACCTTTTTGATGCCATTTGATGTGAATTCATCTTTGCTCTCTGGATATAATATAAGCAAAGCTCATGCCGGATTTGATGCGATGGCAAAAGTAATTTGTTTAATAAAAACAATTATTTGCAGGTTTTCTTTGGGTGCTGGAATTAGAAAAAACTGTGGGTTGACTGAAAAAGCTGACAGTATTGAAAATTATGTCACAACATTTTTACACAAATATTTTTATTTTCAAATGCTCATAAAATTGCTGATTATCTGAAAACGTCTTGGCTATCTTTTCCATAGGACACAAGTCACTCTGGTCTTTATTCAAAATATTATCGACAAGATTGACATATTCCAACTTGATGGCATTTTTCTGCAGCATTTCCACAGCTGTGCGACTGGCCAGAGGAGTAATGACATGACTTGCCCTGGCTATAATGACGAGTCGTGCAGCTGCTGCCCCTATGACTTTATCGATAACTGTCGCGCCCGCCATCTCTTCCTGAAGGCTTTGCAGTGCTCTGAACAGGGGTTCCAGTCTGGGATTTGCAGATTGATACAAGATCTTGCCATGCTTTTCTATGATAAGAGATAAATTTTTCTCTTTTAACCGCTGTATTTGTTGTTCTGCAGTCATGTTTGCATCCCGTCAGATATGGAAATCCATGAAAAGGTCTGATTCGTTTTTCTAGTTCTACGTTGTGCCGGTTGTAATTATACAATATGTGGTTTTTAATCTGCATTTTCAAGTCAAAAATGGCATTATATGAAGGTCATATTTGTTCTTGTCACGACATCCTGTTGCTTTAACATGGAATTCCGTCCGTCAAATTTCCTTTTTCTTCCAATGACCTTTTTTGAACCAAAACGCCAGCACCATACCTTTCAACCCGGTGGTCACACTTATGGCAAGCCAGATGCCCTGGCTTGCCATTCCCAGGGGACCGGAAAAGAGAATGGCAAGTGGAATGCGAGCCCAGGTCAATGGTACGATAATAACCATGGGCGGCATCGAATTACCTGCTCCGCTGAATGCTCCCTGTAAAACAACTTCAAATCCCAAAAAGATCTCAAAGAGTGCAATGGTGTGTAAATAAACCCGTCCTTCTTCGATCACTTGAGGATTCTTGGTAAAGAGACCCATAATGGTATCAGGAAAAAGGACAAACACAGCTGTAACGACTGCAAGGAGTATGCTGATGTGTAATACAGAGATCCAGGCAGCTTTTTCAGCGCGATCGGGTTTTGAAGCTCCGAGATTTTGTCCTACCAATGTTTCTGCAGCAACACTAAACCCGACTGCGGTGAAATAGGCGAGCCCCTCTATTCGATGTCCCAGACCCAGCGCAGCCAGAGCATGTGCTCCATATTCGGTAATATAGCGTGTCAGGATCATATAGCTCACACTGAACATGATACCGCTAAAGGCAATGGGGGCTCCTATTTTGCTGATACGCCATACCAGGTTGCCATTGAATTTGATGTTGCCGGAAAAGAGTTTCACCTCTCTGCTATTCAGTAACGGGATTCCGAATAGAATTGGAACCGCATGTGAGATGACCGTGGCCAGTGCCGCGCCTCCGGCACCGAGCTCCGGAAACGGTCCGACTCCAAACATCAGCAGTGGATCGAGGATGATATTGAGTACCAGAGCCACGCCGATGAGTTTCATGGGTGTTTTGGTATCGCCCAGTCCGCGAAATATGGCATCTATGGTAAAGGCACCGAAAATATTGACGAGCCCGATATTGATATAAAACTGATAATCAAGAGCTGCTTCCAGCACATCATTTTGCAGGCCCATGAGAATAAAGGTCGTTCGGTCGAACAAAATACCGGCTATACCGAAAAAAAGTGCCATGGCAATCGCGATCAATACACCTTGCGATGCCACTTTGTTTGCCAGTTCCGGCTGCCTGGAACCGATGAAACGCGCGATCATTGCAGTAACGCCAGCGCTGATCAATGTGCCTGCCGATTCCAGGGCCCATAAAATAAAGGCGGCAGCACTCGTACCCGCAAGAGGGGCCGCTCCCAGTTTGCTGACCCACCAGATATCGATAAGGTTGAAAATCATGAGCAGGAGCATCGAGGCCATTGCGGGGCCAGCTAACCTGAAAACCGCACGATTTAACGGCATGGTGGTCAGCTCCGGCTCGATCTCCACGGCGGGCAATGCTGCTGATCCATCCGGAAAAGCATGCCAGTCACGGCTTGGCTCTGAAAGAGGGGATTTTGATTTTTCCTTTTTCATTAATCTTGAATGATAACCAAAAAGTTCTTATCCTTTATTCAGGAGGAAACCATGTATATTCGATACAACCGAATTGTGGATCTGAGTCATCCTATCAGCAGTGACATGCCGCATTGGCCGGGTGATCCACGCACGTTACTTGAGCAAGTGAATGATTTTGAATGCGATGGCTATAATTTGTATCGTCTGGTTATTGGCGAACACAGTGGCACTCATATCGGATGGCCCTCGCACTTTCATTTTGCCAACCAGAATTTGAACAATGATCCGGAAAAATTAATTGTCCCTGCCGTACGAATAGCCAGCAATCAGCCAATAACACAGAGGTCCATCAATACCTGGGAGGCGGTTAATGGTCCGGTTCCGGTCAACAGTACAGTGCTTTTTGAGACAGGGTGGGACCAATATTGGAGTGATCAAGCTATCTATATGCAAGGTTATCCCGGTATAGATCCACAGGCTGTCCGTTGGCTTGTTGATGAACGGCAGATCAGTGGTTTGGGAATCGATTCACCCGGTATCGATGCGTTTGATTCGCAAGGCCATCCGGGCAATAGTTATCTGGCGAGCCATGGTTGTTTTCATCTGGAAAACCTGACCCATTTAGGCGTTTTACCTGATCGGAATATTCATTTATTTATCGGGGCCTTGGCCATCAAAGACTCGACTGGCTCTCCTGCCCGTGTGCTCGCATTGCATTAGATTCGGATGTTTTTCCAGCTTCCTCTGGTAAACATGGCCATCATGGCCAGTCCGTTTATAAAATGCGAGATGACAATTGCCAGCCACACTCCTGTGACTCCGGTATCGAAAAATCGGGGGATCGCCATAGCCAAGGGCACGGCCACGAGAAAAAGGCTCATGCCTGTAATCATCATAGGCTTGATGGTATCGCCGGCACCGGTAAGCGCTCTGGTGAAAATAATGGATAGCGCCAGGAAAGGGTATCCCCATACAATCGTGCGCAGATAACGGGTTCCATGCTCCAGCACCTGTGACGAAGAATTGAACAAGGCATACAATGTGCGTGGAGCAAGATAAAATAATACGCCCACTCCTGACATAATCAGCACGAACCACAAGGCAGCGATCCAGCTGCTTTTTTCTGCTCTGTGCGGTTTTTGAGCGCCGAGATTCTGGCCTACCAGGGTCGCTGTCGCAGCGGCCAGGCCGAATCCCGGCATCATAATAAGCAGATCGAGCCTGATACCAATGCCATAAGCAGCAAGAGCGACGGTGCCATACTGCGCCACAAGACCCATAAGCACCATACCCGATGCACTCCTCAACAGAGTTTGCAGCGAACTGGGAAATCCCAGCTTTGCGATATTTTTGAGCAACGGCCAATCCGGGCGAAAATCCAGTTTAGGTCTGCCCAATCGCTTTTGGTATCCGGTGAAAAGTAAATATAACCCCAATCCCATACCAATCGTTCTCGAAAGTGTTGTTGCCAGCGCTGCTCCTGCAATTTCCAGTCTCGGAAAGGGGCCCAGACCATATATGAGCATAGGATCGAGGGCGATATTGATAATAATAGCCGACAAGTTAATCCAAAGAGCAGAATGGCCATCGCCTACTGCCTGAAAAATCGCGGCGAGCAGAAACTGCATACTGAACGGAATCGTACCGATGAAAAGGATGCGAATATAACTAGATCCGAGTTCCTGGACGTCGCCCTTTACACCAAAGACCTGGAGGATTATAGGGCTCGAGGTAATGCCGATGATGGTGATAATGAGCGCTCCTCCAATAGCGGCAAGAGAGGATTGGATTGCCACATGATTGGCCTGGGAATATTTGTCTGCGCCAAAGTATCTCGAAATCAGGGCTCCGCTGGCGACTCCCAGACCCAGGATCAATGCAAAGGGTAACATCATGACCACCCCTACGATGGACACCGCTGCAATGGATGCGGCGCCTAATCGGCCGACAAAGGCCATATCCACTAAATTGAACAAGGTTTGGATCATATTGGCAGCCATCAAAGGCAGAGCCAGATGCCAGAGATTAACGGAAATGCTGCCACTCGTAAGGTTTTTCAATGTAACCCTCTAAAAGAATAAACGATTATATTACGAGATTTCGCTAAAAGGTGCAAGGAGATTTTTGAGGCCGGTAAAAGCGGGATACGTCTATGGACCCACTCTATTAGAATTCCGCACTGATTCCTATGGTAGGCAAGATACCGATGCTGGCCCGGTTTTCCGGTTGCTGAGTAACAGGATCCCACCGAGGCTCTGAATAATAGGGCCGGTTATAGATGTTTTGTATATCGATATAGCTTATGAGAACAAAGTCATTCAGATACCAGCGCCGGTCCACACGAATGTCGAGTGAATGATTTGCAGGGATTCTCGCACTATTATAGAGGTCAATGGATTTTGTACCATCTGTTTTATAGGGTGTATATGGACGTCCGGTTGCAAATGTAAATTTTGTGCTAAACTGAACCTTTTCATTAAATATATACCCTCCGCCAATATTAAAAATCCAGCGTTGGTCATATGCTCCGGCATGTGAAATTCCATCGAGTGCGGTAAAATTAGACTGATTATAGCTCAGACTCGCTGTGCCATACAGGGGAGTGGTGGAAAGCTTTTTTTGGATAAACAATTCCGCTCCTCTGGATTCACCCTTTCCGAGACTGGCAAGGGGATCGATCCCAAAAGCAGCGAATCCATCCTGAGCACCACCAAAACCTGCACCGGTATTGGCCATGATTAGATAGGGGCGGGAAAGACTGGCAGGATAGTGATCATATTTTTTCATATAGGCTTCCAGACTCACCTTGGTATCGTCGCGAACAAAATGTTCTATTCCTGCAATCATTTGATTGACACGGATATATTCGAGAGATCGGTTTTGTGGATTCGATGATAACCAAATATATGAAGGCGCCTGAGTATAGCGTCCGATACTGGCAGAAAGAGTCGTCAGGTTAAAATCATATTCCAGTGTTAATCGCGGTGAAAATGACCACTGTTTCTCAATCATATTGAAATAATCGATGCGAACTCCCACGGTTGTTCGGAAACGATTGAATTCCTGATTCCACTGCATCCAGGAGGCTGCTTTGTATGTTGATGTGTCAGTCTCGGATGCGATATCCAACTGTTGTCCGAAATGGGTTCGAAATCCTGGCAGCAATAGTTCTGTATTCAGGGTGATTCTTTTCAGTTGCATACCGGCAGTGATCTCGCTTTGATCAAATGGAAAGAGAAACAGGTTTCCCGTCAGGCTGGTTTCCTGTTCGGACGAGTTGTTTTTAAAGATGGGTGTCAATGTCGTATCGTTCTGTTGATATCTATAGTCAAAAAAGGTTTGCCCCAGGTTCAGGGTTGAGAATCCTTTGCCAAAAAAGTGTTTCCAGGTTACCCCGGCGATTGCTTGATTTTGATCGCTGAACATCGTGTTAGAGTTGTCCAACAGCTTTTCCCGGCTGTCGTTAAAGAGCTGGACATTGTTGAGTGCTCCGATGGCCAGAAAAGAGAGTTCATTGTTGGGAGATGGCCGATATTTGACTTTGCTCATAAAGTCCCAATATTCGGGGACAAATGCAAAGCCTGCTGCTTTAAAGATGAAATCCAGATAGCTTCTTCGGGCAGTGAAAAAGTAGCTGCCTTTATTTTTTATTGGTCCTTCGAGGTTGATTCCGAATTGTGTAGCCGAGATGGTCGCTTTACCGCCGAAGCGGTCTTCGCGGCCATCGCGCAGGTCGAGTGTAAGCACAGAAGAGAGTCTGTCACCGTATTTTACACCAAAACCCCC
>CAYNUX010000230.1:0-6538 GCA_964400115.1 uncultured Cytophagia bacterium | reverse complement strand
TTTTAATTGAGCTGGCTTGCTTTTTTTTGGTATGCAATTTGTACGAGTTCTTTTTCTCAGAATAGCGATGAACACGATTTGAAAGGAGAGAAAATGAAACGTTTAATGATTTTATTCCTCATGTCTCAATGGGTCGTATCTGCATGGGCGATTGAAAAAACGGGACCGGTTGCTCCCTGGGTGCAGCATACCAGTCAGCTGATCCAGTCCGTGGCAAAATCCAAACTGGAACCCACAAAGACACGAGCTGGCTTTGGGCAAGAGCCAACGATCCAACAAACCGGCACCATCACCGGACAGGTTTTCAATCTGGCTGATTCTGCCTGGGAGTCGGCCTTTATCAAGGCCTTTACCGCGGACTCTTTGACCGGAGGCCCTGATCCGATCGAATTGATCGTGCCTGTGGATCCGGAGGGTCACTATCGTATCGATGGGGTTCCCGTAGGGTCCTATTATATTTTTGCTGCAGCCAAAGGGTATGAAGCCTTGTTTTATCGGGATGCGAGCGATATCAATGAGGCTGAGCTTTTGCAGGTAACCGAGGATCAGGAGATTACAGGCATTGATTTTCGTATGCGGATTTAACAGCCCGCAAGCGGGGCCATAGCCGGTCAGATCAGAGATAAAGAGACAGGAGAGTTTGTTTCCGGTGTCAGTATCTCTGTCTTTAGCTCCGATGGGGCTTCACGCCATGGGTATGGCACAAGCGATAGCGAGGGAAACTATATTGTGTCTGGCTTGTCTACCGGGTCTTATTATTTGAGTGCCTGGAGTGAAGACTATATCAATGAATTCTATGACGGCGTCCTGAACCAAAGCCAGGCTACTACTGTGGAGGTCGTGGATCCGGATACCACATATGACATCGATTTTGCCCTTACGCTCGGAGGCTCGATTAGCGGTGTGGTAACGGATAAAGAAGGAACCCCTTTGGTCGATGTGTATATGTTGGCGACGTCATTTCCAGTCGATACCTCTTTTATTCCAGAAAATTTTGTCTGGAATGCCTATGGCAAAGCCGTGACGAATGAATCCGGTCATTATGAGATCAAAGGCTTGCCGGGGGCTGAGTATGTTGTGTCAGCCGAATCCCATACCCCGTATGGTCGGGCCTTTCGCTGGTATGACAATGCCTTCACGCAAAGCGACGCCACACCCATAACCGTGCAAGTAGGAAAGCAGGTGACCCATATCGATTTTCAGTTACCCTTGAGCAACACGGATGGCTTTATTGCCGGTCGTGTTACTGCGTCAGACGGCCACCCGATAGCTGGCGCTTCTATTCGGATTCAGAGTTTCGAGTCTTTTTCCGGAGATGCTTTTTATTGGCAAGAAACAAAGACCGATGGTGACGGATACTATATTGTTAAAAATTTAAAGCCCGGATATTCCTACCTGGTATCAGTTTGGGTAACGGACGGATGGCAAAAAATTCATCGTTGGTGGCCGGATAGTGAAGATCGGGAACTTGCTGAACCCGTGATTGTCGGAGCCCCGGATAATCCGGAGAACATTGATTTCGAGTTGCCCATTATACGTCAATCGGCCTCGATCTCGGGGCGAGTTCTCGATCTCAATAATCAACCCCTGGCCGGCGCTCGAATACAGGTAAGCCCGGCTCGTCCTGCCAGCACAGATAGTCTGGTTTCCAACGAAATCTGGGCCAGTGGTTCCACTGATAAAGAAGGATACTATCAGATCGATAATTTGCCTGCGGGTCATTACCAGGTACATGCTCAGCATTGGCAGGATAATGCCTTTGGCGAACAATGGTTCGATCATGCACAAGAACCTGAAAAGGCGACAACCCTAACGCTTGCGACCGATGAACGGCGCACAGAGGTCGATTTCAACCTCGATGTACGCCCGCGTTATGGTGCCATCGTGGGGCAGGTCCGGGATAAAGAAAGCGGATCACCGTTAGAACGTGCTTATGTTCAGATTCAACGCAAAGGCGAATCTGAATCCGTCAGCAGTACATTTGCCCCCCGAATGTGGAATCGTTACGCCATCACAGATGAGAATGGTCGTTTCAATGCCGACTGGCTTTATGAAGGTGAATATCTGGTTTCGGTCTATGCAAATGGAGGATTCACCTATTATGAAGAGGGAATCGTGGCTGAACAGGCAACACCTGTCACCGTGAAGGGAGGCGAAAGGACCGGGATTTCTATAAACATGACTCTTGAAAAACGCGGCAGCGGTGCCATCTCTGGTATTGTTGCAAATGGGATGACTGATTTGACTTTCGAGCCCTTTTCACCTCTGCCTTATAATATTGCGGTGGTGATTGCGCGTCCAGCGATCACGATATTGTCCTGGCCTGAATCCGCCAGGTTTTATTGCGCTATCGTCAATCCCGATGGATCATACCAGCTGGAGGGACTGCCGGCAGGCGAGTATTATGTCATGAGCTTTGCGCCCTGGAGTATTGCCAAATATTATGATGATGTCTATGACCCTGCCAAAGCTACTCTGGTAGAGGTCAATGAGAAAGAGACGACCCCAGGTATCGATTTTAATCTTGATCCGATACGGTGGATGGAACTGGATCAGCGTATGGCCCCTCAGCCCGGAAGCAGTACGATATATGGAATGGTCAAGTCACAAGACGGCGATGCGATTCCGGGCGCAATCGTTTATGTGTTGGATGAAAACAAGCAGCCGGTTTCCTATGCTGTCAGCGATGACAATGGATTCTATCGTATCAGCGGTCTATTGGCCGGCGAATATGTGGTGCAGGCCGCGAATTTTGGCTTTTCCAGTGCTTATAATGGCTCATCCAAAGCGTTTGATGATGCTGAGCCGATTGCTGTGAGCGGAGAAAATGAGATCAATTTTGTCTTGTCACCCAATTCAACGACTGATGTCGATCAAACCAGTCACCCAAAAGACATTCAGCTTGTGGGTAACACTCCCAATCCTTTTAATCCCGAGACAATGATTATTTATCGTATCGACAGAACCACTCCCGTTCAACTGATAATCTATAACATAAAAGGAGAACAGATCAATCGGCTGGTCGATAGAACTCAATCAGCTGGTGAATATCGTGTGACCTGGCGGGGTGTCAACCAGGAAGGTGAACAAGTGGCAAGCGGCATTTATTTTTATCGACTCATTATTGATACTTTTCAGGCGCATGGCAAAATGATGCTGCTTCGGTAAATTGGCAGGTTTTTCCAGGCCGTGCAATCGGGTTGATAAATGGGTGTACACCCGATTCTGTTTTTTAATACCTGAGCCGATCATCAGAGGAAGGGTCAAATTAAATCTCTAACCTCCGGCAGGATCCTGTCGGAGGTTTATTTCATTGGAGCTATATGCCTGTAAAGCGTTTTTAATAAAAAGGTTGATTTTTTTTTCAGAGTTGTGTAATAGATTTATAGGCGAAACTTTGCAGGATGGATCGGAGTAACGAGTGATACAATGGCGTCTCATTTTTTTCTTTTTTTTGAATACCCTGGTCGTTTTGTTATTGGCAGGGGTCTATCTGCAATATCGTGTGAGCGAGCATTTGGAACGCCAGCTTGGCGACAAACTAAAAGGCATTGCCACAGTTGTTGCCGTGCAAACAGATGCTCCTCTGATCGCTTTACTGACACCTGGTGATGTGCAGACGCGCACTTATCAGTTGCTAAAATCGCGCCTCGAGCGCATCAAAGAGCAAACCGGCATGCAACGCCTGCTCATTCTATCTCCTGACGGAAAAATTTGGCTCGATACCCAGACAGATGCTGTGGGAGAACAATATGCGCGATATCAATTCGATCAATATGAAATCGAACAGGCTATTTCGGGAGTTCCTGCCAGTTCACCGCTTTTCACCGATGAGCAGAAGCGATTGTTCAAATCCGCATATGCTCCCTTGCAAAAAAACGGCGTCAGTGGTGTCGCTGTGGTACAGGGGAGTGCCGTTTCGCTCGATGCTATTCGGGATATTCAATCCACCATTTTCAAGATCGGTCTGGCTGGCCTCGTTCTCTCGGTCTTGTTGGCTATCGTTGTTTCCCGTCCTATCACCCGGCCGATTTTGGAATTACAAAAAGCAGCGCGACGTATTGGCAAAGGAAGTTGGGAGCGACCGGTACCCAGTCATAAGGGGCCCCGTGAAATCGTCTTTTTGGCACGCACCATGGACGAGATGCGGCGAGAACTGCTGACCAGAGATGAACAACAAAAATCCATGCTCGCCGGAGTCGCCCATGAAATTCGCAATCCCCTTGGGGGAATCGAACTGTATGCCGGGATTATCCGGGACGAATTATCCGATACCGATATGAAAAATAACGTGAATAAAATACTCAAAGAGAGTCAAAATCTCAAAATCCTGATCGAGCGCTTTATCGATTATGCCAGGCCTCTCAAACCACAGCAAGAAGAGAAAAGTGTCAAAGAGATTTGGCTGGATGTGGCCATGATGATCGAGCCCGAATGTAAAAAATTGGGTGTTCGACTGGAAATGAGAGAGGATGTGATTGTTTTTGTCGATCCACAGCATCTCCGGCAAATCTTTTTAAATCTCGCATTGAATTCTCTCCAGGCAATGGCCGGTCATGAAACCAGTGATAAAAAGATCTCTCTTGTGGTCATCTCTCATGATCCTGTAGAGATTGAATTTAGAGACAATGGACCGGGCATTTCAGAGTCTGTCCGGGAACAGATATTTGATCCATTTTTTACCCAAAAAGCCAGTGGAATGGGACTCGGTTTAACCATGGTGAAAAAATTGATGGAAAGCAACAAGGCAAGTATTGTCCTGTCCTGCAGCGATGGCCGGGGAACCTGTTTTACATTGAATTTTCCATCACATCGATGAGGCGATCATTATGCATCAAATAATGATTATCGAAGACAATGAGACATTACGTGAAGGCATGGCCCATGTGCTAAAAAAATTGTCGGTCAAAATTCGTTCCTTTGCTGACCCCATCAAAGCCTGCGAATGGTTTGAGCAAAATTATGTCGACCTGGTGATCACAGATTATCGTATGCCCGGCATTGACGGGTTACAGGTGCTTGAAAAAATCAAATCGGATGCACCTGAAACCCTGGTTCTTTTGATTACTGCCTATGGGACTATCGATTTGGCTGTTAAAGCCATGAAGTTGGGTGCCACTGATTTTATCACCAAGCCCTTCTCGAATCAAGAGTTTAACGCCAAAGTCGAAAAATTGTGTCAGCAACTCGACCGGCAAAAAGAGATGAATCGATTGCTGGAAGAAAATGTCTATCTCCGGCAAGAATTGGAAGGGGAATTCAACTTTGGTGAGATCATCGGGCAGACTAGAGAGATGAAATCGTTATTTCGCACCATTACCAAGGTCGCACGCACTGATTCGTCTGTACTGATCTATGGTGAGAGCGGCACGGGTAAAGAACTCGTGGCAAGGGCGATTCATAAAGCCAGTCCGCGTCAGGATAAACCATTTATTCGCATCAACTGTGGTGCCCTGGCTGAAGGAGTGCTGGAATCTGAACTCTTTGGTCATGAAAAAGGAGCCTTTACCGGTGCGATCAAACAGCGCAAGGGCCGTTTCGAGCTGGCAGATGGCGGCACTCTTTTTCTCGATGAAATCGGAGAACTGCCATCAGGGTTGCAAGTCAAATTGCTGCGGGTAATACAGGAACAGGACTTTGAACGGGTCGGGGGAGAAGAGACGATTCGAGTCAATGTGAGGTTGATTACTGCTACCCATCGGGATCTCGAAAAACTCGTCCGGGAAAATAGTTTCAGGGAAGATCTGTATTACCGCTTGCATATCATCCCCATTTATGTGCCGCCATTACGTGAACGGGCGGATGATATTCCGCTGTTAAGCCAATATTTCCTGGAACGCATGAGCCAGCGGCTGGGCCTGGGAAAAATTTTCCTGTCAAAAGATGCTTTGCATCGTTTGCAATCCTATACCTGGCCGGGTAATGTACGAGAACTGGAAAATGTACTGGAACGGGCCTGTGTGCTGGCTGAAAATAGAACCATTCATGCCGATGATTTGCCCATATCTGTCGATGATCAGCGGATTCCGGCCAGTCAAAATCTGAACGATATTTTGGCGTTTGTTGAAAAACAGACCATCGAAAAAGCGATGCAAAAAGCACATGGCGTAAAAACACGGGCAGCGCGACTGTTGGGGATTAAAACGAGCGCTCTGTATTATAAACTGGAAAAATACGGACTGATAGAATGACCTTTCCGAAAAGCAGGGTACAGAGGTATCAGATATCTGATAGTTTTATCAGCTCTTTGATATCCAAAAACAACCGATTGACGAAAACATTTTTTCATTCCTCTTAACTGTCATAAAAATAAAAGCATGAAACCCTGGGTGAATATGATCTTTTTGGCCTTCTTTTTGCACAGAGGCTAGCGGGTGCAATAAAGGAGGAGAATAGTGATGAAAAGAATTCTAACCATCATGCTGGTTTTGACATCGATCATAACCGGTCAAGCACAATATAACAATCAACGGGTATTGCAAAAATCTTTCGAGCAAACTGATTTCTTTTTTCGGTCAAATATGCCGAATCCATATGG
>CAYNUX010000229.1:0-6539 GCA_964400115.1 uncultured Cytophagia bacterium | reverse complement strand
GGACTTACACTGGACAGCCACTAAAAGTTAAGTAATTTATGTGACATCGCACTAGCAATGCAGCGGATTTTAAGAATTGTCGGCGAGAAAAGTTTTGCATGGAAAATCCTCAATCGTTGATCGATTCAATGGGGCATTTCAAGATTAACAATCAGGTTATAGGCATTCCTGTCAAAAATCCACGGTTTGTGATGTGACATTTCGAATCAAAAGTAAATAATAGCCTTGAGCAAAGGAATAAACAAGAGATCATCGGTATCTTCCAGGGGACGCAGGGCACCCAGTTCCCAGGATATCGAGCCGCTTTTAAATCGAACCCCAAAATTCAAGAGTCCGTTAAAATCCCCTTCAAGCGCTGCAGTCTGGGAATTGAAATATTCAAATAACAAGGTTGCGCGTTCGGATACAGCCTTCATATATCCCAGCATGACGAGCGGCTCGGAATCTTTCTCATCCTCTTCGTTGTATTGCACCAGGCCCACACCCAGATGAAAACCAGACTGGGATGTACCGATGCTCGCAACCCCGCCCAACAGAAAGAGCTGCGTATTTGGTGTGTATGATCCCCATACTGCAAAATTGAGCTTTTTTGACCGATAAACATTTTGTTTGAGACCAAAACTCGCGGTTTCAAGAAATTCCGAGGTGACGGGAAAAAAAGTAAACAGTCCGACATGAGTCCGGGAAGTAAAAGCATGGGTCAGATTGAGAAAAAACAGTTCATAGTCGGCAAAATAGGTTTTTCCCTGTGGCATGGTATACGCTGTGGGCATGAGCAGTAATTCCTGATCGCCGACCTCGAAATCCTGCGCAAAGCCATTCAAAAAACAAAGACTGATGAAAAGAATTATTATTTTCATCGTAAACCTCGAGTTTGATTCAATTTTTACGAAAGAACAAATATCTACTTGCTTTTGCCGATCAGCCCCGCAGTCCCCACTATACCAGCGACAATATTTTACTTGGAGAACCTCGCTCTGCATTTAAGCCGGTATAGTAAAACAGGCACCCTTTTCGAATAGTTTCATGCATGCATTCAAGGAACGCAGAGATCGTAATGACAAAAAAAAAGAACGCAGAGAAACATAAACCCAAACAGAACATATAGGACCATAATATTATGTTTTTAAATGTTTTAATTTGCCAACACCATTCATCTGCTTTCATTGAAAACATGAAAAAAATACATAGGCTATTGAATCAAACACCATTTTTTTCTTTGCGACCTCTGCGGTTTCTCTGCATCCTCTGCGTTGCATATTTTGGTCTATATTGGACAAAAGTGAATGGAACCATTGTGAAAACAGTAAAATGCGCAATTTTTCGGTGTATGGCCTCTCTCCTGCCTGGGTCTTTGGGCCTGTTCATTTACCTACTCGATCATTCATATGTCTCATCGATGGCTCTCAGGCCTGTTTCCCAATACTCGTTGAGAAATTTGGCGCGCATGCTTTTGTGCGCGGTTGCTCCATCAGAGCCGGTCAGATCGAGATCCTCGATCAACACGGCTTCATCCAGTATATTGGCCTCCTGCAAGATGACACCTCTGGGAGAAACGATACGACTCTGACCATGCGATCCTTCTACCGGATCGAGCCGTTGCGGGGCATTGGCCTGCACGACATAAACGCTGTTTTCAACCGCACGAGCCACGACCTGGGCGCGATAGGGATCCAGTTTATACTCTGCAGTGAAATCCGATTCCCACGAAATATAAAACCCCAGTCGGGATCCTTTTAGCACGGGTAACCGAACCAGTTCAGGATAACGAGAATCGTGACAAATAATAATCGAACAGAGATGGTCATCGATCTTGAATACCGAAAGTTGATCCCCTGCTTTTGCCCATTGATCTCCGCCTACCAATTGAATTTTTGCCTGGCGATAGAGGGTTTTTCCTTCAGGAGAAATCACCAGGGCCATATTGTAGAGCTCATCATGAACAAAATAGGGTGTGCCGACCACGGCATAGAGATCATTTTCCTTACAAGCTTGAGCGATTTTTTCCTCGGCAGTCAAATATTGTTCCTGGGTATAACCGAGGATCTCCTCGGTAAAATAACCGCTTGTCACACATTCTGGAAAAACGGCCACCCGAACCCCTTTGATAGCACATTGCCTCAAGTGTTCACATATATTTTTTACATTTTCTTGCATATTATGGCCTGCATGCATTTGCACAGAGGCCACCCGCAAGTGTGCGGGTTGGGCCAGACGTGTCATGGGAATTGCGGTCCGGATTAATTCATTGGCAAACGCCTCTGGCCTACGTTGAGTCAACAACCCGCCTGGAGTTTTAAAACCGTTTATCTCGACCAGTGTAATTCCTTCCTGATCCGGAGTATTTTCTACGATTTCTCCTCCGGGATCGATAATCAACGACTGCTCGGGGTGGGTAAATACCAGAAAAGTATAGTTTTCCCTGGCCCTGCTCTGCAGCATATGGTCGTTCCACTCACCGCGCGACCCGTATGACGGTGCCAGAATCAATTGCGCGCCATCCAGGGCAAGGGTACGTGCCACTTCTGGAATTTGCCGTTCGAAACAGATCATAATGCCGGCACGTCCGAATTCGGTGTCAAAGGCCTCGATTTCCCAACCGGGATGGTAAAATTCGGGTTCAAAATAATCCTGTGCCATTTGGGTTTTGCGATGGCGATGCAAAATCTCTCCATTGCGGTCGAGCCACACTACGGTATTGTAAAGGATATCCTTTTCTCTCTCCAAAAAACCGAACACGAGGTGGACGGACAAGGATCGGGCCAGACGTTGCAAGTGTTGTACAGCCGGTCCCTCTATCGATTCGGCGATGTCAAAAAATCGTTTTTCCATTTCTGCACGGTTTTGGCTTTTTAATACCTCATTGATGAGATAACCCTCCACGGCACCTTCTGGCGCGACGATGAGATCGGCTCCTTGTTCATGAGCCTGCTTGGCCATACTCTCGATACGCTGCAGATTGGCGGCCTTGTCCCATTTCACCGGGATAAAAGAGAGACTGGCGAGTTTAAAAGGCTTTGTCTCATTCTGAGCTAAAACTTGTGCAGTTAAAAAAATCAGTACAATCATTCCCCATAGAAAGCTCTGGTATTTGAACATAACTATTCCTCAATAGTGCATAATATCAAGACGTTTGCCATCGATGACGTGCCATACAGATCCGGGACGTTCAGTGACAAACGCATGCGTTGAATTGATAAAACCGATGGACCAGGGAATTTCTAAACCATCGGCGAATGTCTCTACATTGAGATCATAAAGGAGTGTCTGTACCGTCTCTGCGGGTTCCGGTTCGATGACACCGGCATCGTGTTCGGTTTGTTTCATAAAAGCTACCACACCTTTGATCTGTTCATCGCTCAAACCATCTTCAAACACAGGCATGCCGCGATGCAGGATGCCGAATTTGATATTTCGAAAAACGTGACTGTCCTTGGTACCGAACTGTCATTCACCATCGACAAGGCTCGAAGCCATCCCCCCTTGCAGATCCTCTCCGTGAGACAGGTGGCACAAAAATCGTTATAGACCTGCTGGCCCTGTGTTGTTTGATCATTTTCCGTGTTCTGCTCAGCAGACAGTGCGTACCAAAACAGACCCAATACGGATAAGCCTCCAAGCAACGAGAATATTCGTTTCATATCTTTCCTATCCTTTGATCATGATGCAATTAACATAACTCTATTCCTTTTGTCTTTATTTCGCCATTAATATGCAATTAAATTTATATGCGTATCCATTCAATCCGGAAACGACGCTCTCTTTTCAGATCCCCGAAAGAACGATGGTCAGGTTAAGTGTCTATGATGTATTGGGAAAAACGGTCGGTATTCTGGTTGAGAAAGAATTGCAAGCAGGAACTCATTCTGTAAAATGGCAGGGCAGAGATAAACGCGGTGTGGCTGTTCCCTCGGGACTTTATTATTACCGGCTGGAAACAGAGTCATTCAGCGCAGTAAAAAAGATGCTGTTTCTCAAATAACCTCTTTGTTTGGCAACAAATCAATATCGTATAGCCAAACCAGGATAGCAGGCAAATCCCTTGCCTGCTATCCTTTTGGTTCATTACAATTTTTTATAAAAGGCGGCAAGCTCGCGTTCACCCTCGTCGGTTTTTGATGTGGAGTGAATTTGGAGCATGTTCACCTCTTCCATGCTCCATTTTTCAGTGATTTGGATATCCGTTGCACCATAATCGCCGTAATAGGTGACTGTGGAAACAACATTAAGGGATGTTTTATCCTCACTCAATTTGGCAGAACTGGTTCGGGGCATATCATAGATTTCCATTTTTACTTCATTGCCATCCAGGGTCAAACGCTCGGTAAACGGATAGTGCTCACCATCACGATTGACATAGGTTCTTTTTGCAATCAGAGTGTCCCCTTTTTGTGTGACCTCGATTTTCGACAAATACAGACCCACCTGGGACAACTCTGTCTTTTCTTTATCGATGGTCCAGGACCCTGAAAAATCGGTCGCATTCTGGGCAAGGCCGATAGACACAAATAAACACAAGAGCACCAGCATGCTCAATCCAGCTCTTTTCATTCTCTTCCCTCCTGACTGGAAAGCACATAAATTATGGGATTATGGGATGCTAGAAGACAGACAGAAAAATTTACAAAAACCGGAATATTAAAACAACAAAAATTTTACGAGACTTTGCATTGATCCGGGGAACAGATCAGATCCGCAAGGTCCGTTGATCTTTAACTTGCTTTTGCCAGTCCAGGATCTTTTTCGTCAGACGATCAACCACCTCCTGAACCTCTGGCTGGCCATAGAGATTCGTGGTCTCTAAAGGATCCTGCTCGAGATTAAAGAGCTGATGCTTGTCTGTATCGCTGAGGCAGAGTTTCCAGCCATCCGGGGTCACCACCGTGCGCACGTGTTCTTTTTTGATCCTCTCGATTTCTTCCGGCGTGGCCAGCTCGGTTCTTTCCACATAGTGCACCCTGTTGGGATTCCATTCCACGAATACATCCTGCTGTCTGGATTCCTTGCCGGCAATACGGCTGACCAGACTCTTGCCGGGCAGAGCCCCGGCCTTTTCAGGTTTGCCCATCAACTCTAACAGGGTGGGCACCAGATCGATATGGCTGACCGGTTCGTGATATATCTCTTGTTTTTCGGTCATCCCCGGGACACTCATCAACCAGGGCACGCGAGCCGATTCTTCATACATGTATTGCTTGGCAAACATTCCGTGCGATGACATCATCTCACCATGATCACTGGTAAAAACGATAATGGTATTGTCTCTCAGTCCCATCTCGTCCAGAGTTGCAAGGATCCCTCCTACTGCTTTGTCCACCTGAGCGACAAGACCATGATAAATCGCATTGAGCTTTTTCCATTGCTCGGGTTTAGAACCATAATTTTTTTGCATGGCTTCGCGGCTCACCTTGTAACGCAGGGGTTCATTTTCTTCCAGGGGATCGAATGCATTTTCCGGCAGCCCGACGCGCTCCGGATCATGCAGATCGTTCAACGGCCCATAAAACGGGGTATGGGGTTCCAGAAAATTGACATAGAGCATAAAGGGGCGATCTTTGTTTTGGCGCAAAAAATCGGAAGCACTTTTTTCCAGAAAGGCAGGTTTGCAATGCTCAAGAGGACGATGGGCTGCAAACCCCCGGCTAAACGTGTCATTGTCCCTGTCAGGCTGATAGCCGTGTTCGATCAAAAAATGGTGATATTCGCTGCGCTCGTCTTTGTCTCTTTCAGGTCGATAGTGTTTCGTGTAGCCATCTTCGATGGCGACCCATTCCTCGAAACCGTGTTGGGCAAATATTTCATCGCCCAGATGCCACTTGCCCATATAGGCTGTGGTATAGTCGGGATCGTCGATGAGCTGGGGCAAACAGGATGTCTCCTGACGAAGGGGGATATTGTTGGCTGTGCAGCCATTCTGATGGGGCCAGAGTCCGGTCATTACCGTAGAACGGGAAGGTGTACAGACCGGTTGACTGACATAGGCTTTTTCAAATACGATGCTCGTTTCGGCCAGTTTATTCAGATTTGGAGCTTTGACAACTGTATTCCCATAAACAGCCATAGTATCGAATCGTTGTTGATCTGTCCATACAAATAACAAATTGGGTTTCTTTGGCTTACCGGAACAATGAGCCAGAAACGGACTCGTTGCCAGTGCAGCACTTGTTGTTTTGAGAAACGACCGTCTTGAAAGGGTTGTTGACATAAGAGACTCCCAGTTTAGAACTCGAATTTAAATCAGATTAAAGATAAAAAAAGGTTCTGGAATGTCCAGAACCTTTTTTTATGATACTATTTAATATACAACATTCGCTTTGATTGATTCCAATCCCCTGCCTGCAGACGTACCAGATAAATACCACTGGCCACCTCTCTGGATTCCTGATCACGCGCATCCCAGGTGACTGAATGCTGGCCCGCGGATTGGGTTTCCTGAACAAGCGTTCTGATCTGTTCACCGCGGATATTGTAGATTTTTACGCTCACGCGATGCTCCCCTGCAGGCAATAGATAAGCGATCGTGGTATTGCCATTAAACG
>CAYNUX010000228.1:0-6613 GCA_964400115.1 uncultured Cytophagia bacterium | reverse complement strand
GTGTTCGGTTGAAATGGCTTTCCAAACTGTCAGAATTAACTGCAGATTTGTGACGGTTCTTCTTTCGACTTTTTTTTGAAAATTTAATGCAATCGTTTGCCTCAGTCGATTGCTGAATGACGGAGAATGAGGATTGACTTTATCGGAAAAACCATTTGTCTAGTGTAGGAGGTGACTCGTGGCGCTATCAGGAGTTGATTATTTTGTCGTTCTTCTCTATCTTGGCGGCATCCTCATGATGGGTTTTTATTTCAAACGCTTTGTGCATTCGTCTGAAGACTATTTTCTCGCCGGTAAAATGCTCCCTTTTTGGGCAATTGGGATGTCGATTGTGGTATCGGATATCGGTGCTCTTGACTTTGTGGGCCTGAGCGGACAAGCATACCGCTTTGGTATCGTCGTGGGAAACTTTGATTGGATTGGCTCGGTACCGGCGATGGTTCTTGCGGCCATGGTGTTTATTCCATATTATTGGCGCGCCGGAATTTATACCATACCTGAATACCTCGGAAGAAGATATAATGTCTATGTACGAACCGTGCACGCCTCGGTCTGGCTCATTTTTATTGTGTTCAGTCTGGGGGTTACTCTTTATGCTTCCGGCGTCCTGCTTAGTGAACTGATGGGGTGGACCATTACAACTTCCGTTTTCATTACTGCCATTATTGTTGGCGTCTATACGATCACCGGCGGGCTTTCGGCTGTGGTGATGACCGATGTCATACAGTTTACGATCATGTTTATCGGCGCTATTGCCATTCTGGTCATTGGCTTTGGTGAACTGGGCGGCTGGCAGCCAATGGTTGATCGTATACAGGCACTTGGACCCGAATATAACGATCACTTTAGCCTGATTATCTCACCGGAAAAAGATACACCTTATCCATGGACCGGAATTCTGTTCGGACTGGCGCTGGTCATGGCTCCGGCTTATTTTATCGCCAACCAAACCGTGGTGCAACGCTGCCTGGGCGCACGTAACGAGTGGCATGCCAAAGCCAGTATGCTAGGTGCCGCATTTTTCAAAATGTTCATTCCTGCCATTATGGTCGTCCCCGGCTTGATCGCCCTGGCTCTCTATCCCGATATCGCAGATGGAGACCGCGCTTTTCCCCTGTTGGTAAAGGAATTGTTGCCAAAAGGACTGACCGGACTCTTGTTTGCTGCGTTTTTCGCCGGACTGATGTCCAGTGTCGATTCCATGCTCAATTCTTCGGCTACGATCTGGACCAAGGATCTCTATGAACGCTTTATCCATCCCAATGCCAATGACAAACATCTGCTCGTCATGGGACGTATTTTTACTGCCGTTATCCTGGTGCTGGGCGTGCTCACCGCTCCAATCAGCTCCAAATTCCCCGGACTTTATGTCTATATCCAAACACTGTTGTCCTTTTTCCAGGGCCCCACCTTGGGTGTGCTTGTATTGGGCATTTTCTGGGTGCGAACCACAGCATGGGGTGGCCTCGTAGGCCTCGTAGGCGGTATGCTCATCTCTGCATTCTTGTTTGCGTTTAAGGGTAGCTTTTTCACTATCCAGGATCCGTTTCTCTATATCAGCTGGTGGAGCTTTTTAGGATCTGTGATTCTGGGCATCGTTACCAGCCTGTTTGGCTCTCAGGAACCCTTGCAAAAATTACGCGGTCTTGTTTTCGGTCTCGTCTTGCAAGACGATGAATTACAAGATGCTATTCATAACCGATTAGAAGATAATGAGGATTGATCATGCTTAACTTTGATTGGATTTCACACCTATCCCAAGGATGGGCGCGATTTATGGTCATTTTACCATTTCTTATTGCCTGGATTTTTGCCATGCTACTGCCCAAAGATTATATTTACCTCGGTGCTGATGATCAAAAGCCCTGGCGAAATTTAAAACTCTGGGTCACTGTCATCGTGTTTTCACAGATCGGGATCTATTGGATATTCTAGCTACAGGAGTTTGCTATGGGTAAACTTACAGTTCGTGAAGCTGATCGCAAAGCACTGATGGCGATCGGTATATTTATGGGGATTTTTGGACTCGCTTTAATCTATGCATCCTTTACCACAGAAACCAATCTCGGAGCATGGACGAATATTGGAGCAGGCGGAATTCTGCTGCTTTTGGCTGGCCTTTGTCTGATTACATCCAGAAGGTTGAGGGATAAATTCGAATCCTGACAATTATCCTATTCGTCGGTTTGCGATCCTTCCGTGTAGAGCGAATATTCTGCGAGTTCGACGATAACACCGTCAGGATCCTGCAGATAGACCAAGGTTTTTTCGCCGGCATCATGTTTGACCACACCCGGTGGAACGGTTGTGACCTGACCGAGAGGTCTGATGCCAGCGCCCCTTATTTTTTTCAGTAAAGCATCAAGATTGTCTACACGCAATGCAAAATGACGCAAGCCATGGGTGTTGGCAACACTGGTTTGAGGCACTCTTTCTCCCCGTGGACGATGATAACAGAGCAGCTCGATGCGCGGTTCACCCCCGGGGGCCAGAATATAAACCACCTCTGCCTCGACTCTATCCAAATCCACAAGCTTGTCGATCCATTCGCCCTTTAAAAATGCTCTCCGGGTTTCGGTAAAACCCAAAATATTACAATAAAAATTCAACGATTTTTGCAAATCAGACACAACGATATTTAGATGATCGATGGTAACCATATCTATCTCCAAAATGTATTCTTTTTGTTGCAATTGACTGTTTAATTTATCATAATACGAATCACAATTTTTTGATGCAATGACAAAACTTGCTGGTGCTTATTTATGTCCCTCGATTTATTCAAAATTTCTCCTGCGGTGACAAGAGATCGTGCCCATTCGATTCTCTCCAAACCTCCCGGTCCCTTGCGCCGTCGTCGTGCTATCAAGGTTGTGGATTTGGTTTATATGCCCGGATATCTGTATGCAGTTGAATTAATCAGCAAATCCGGTCGAATAAGTCATGGCTATCTTTTTGCAGATAGTCTGGAAGGTTATATGGCCTTTACACGTTCCCTCGAGGCTCAGCCTAATGATCAGCCGGTTCATGATGCCTTGTGGATTCTCTCCGCCGACCAGGCTCTTGACAGTGCACGCCAGCAGTATAAGAGACTGCTTATAGAATTAAATCTAAGGCAGAGAGAAAATAAACGAATACAATCCATGATTTTACAATATCCCATTCTCTACCCTTATTGGGTGGGGTATTTTAAGCGTAAAGGTAAATGGGATTTTGAGGGTATCGACGCTGTCAGTGGAGAGAAACAGGGGGTGCAGATAAAAGGCATTTTGCAAAAGGTCTTGCTTTTGCAGCACAAATAAGAAAAATAGCCCGGTTTATATCTGTGGTTCGGCGAGACCAGGCTATTTTTTTTTGATTGAGAAGGAACCATTTTTAGATCTAGAATTAGCCAGATCAATTCTACAGCATAAAGGGTGGAGTAAAAACCGAGAATAAAATAATCCATAAAACCGTCGCAAATGATTTTATGCAAGCCTCCTTCATAGATTTCCGCCTCCCAAGAATTGTTTCTGTGCACTTTCTTTCCATATCCTGTCTCGCCCAGACAGGTCAACCCTGGTTTGAAACGGCTTTGTAATGGCAAAAAGATAGAGGTAGACAAGAGAAATACTGGTCAAAGGACTAAATCCTTCACCTTGTTGCGGATAGGTGTGATAGTAAAGGAGGGGGGTAATTTTTGGTTCTTCTGTCCATCTCCCGGTTTCAAAAATAGCAAATATTGTGCTATTCTTTCATATGTGTAAATAACTCGTTATAAAAGTTGTCTTTGCGTATAAAATGATTGCATGTTCAGTACGCTGTTTTGAGAATAACGAGAGTGTTTTTATGACAAGCGTAATAGATTTGTGACAAGAGTATATTGGTGTAAAATGGACAGTTGAATGAGGATGTTCGGGATAATGTTGCAGGATGAATCTCATGCACCATGACGGGTAAAGCTATGATGCATGAGATTTATTCAGAGCACGAGATGTTACTGATTATTGTTCTTTGATATAACCATGATACAAAGCCATGTAATAGGGAAGAAGATAGACACTTCCATCCGCAAGGTATCTTCCAGCTCCCCCTGTATCGAATTGGTAAGGGTTACGGTTCCAGTGGTTGAAATGGCATTCATCCACGGGTATGACTTTGCCGTTTATTCTCAATCCTTCATGCGGGCCGGGTTTGCTGTCAAACGTTCGTTGTCGCGGATGTGTATGTACGAGATCGAGACGATGATGGTTGGTGTGGCGCCAGTCAAAACGATCCAGGGGAAAGCGCACCAGGGTCTCTGCGGCATCCTCGAGCCAGTCGCCATCCGGATCGAGCGGATAGGTGCCGAACGCATCGGTAAATGTGAGTCCGGTGCAGGAAGCGGCAAAAGCGATATTGAAAAACGGATTCATTTCCGGAGCCTCGAGCTGCCAGGACGCATTCATCGAGGCAGCATAAGCTTCCTTGCGTTTTTGATCGGGTTCATATTTGATAATGTTATAATAACACATGAATGCCATTTCATCATCGGATTGATTGCCTGTTCCGATGCCCTGATGAACCTTTTGGTCGATCATATTTTGCAGATAGGAATGGTTCGCGATGAGCGAGTCTGCAATCTCTTTATATTGCTCATCATCCGTGATATGCCAGGCCGTCGTCAGATACGAAAGCATACTGAGCGAGTTGAGTCCCCGTTCGACAAACCAATCCAGTGAATAATTCAGCTCCTGGGGACTGAATCGTGCCCAGCGCGTGGGTTTGCCATCCACATCCACCAATTGAAAATTGTGTCGAACGAGATGATCGGTAAGCAGCCTGACATGATCGCGTACACGTTGCCGTTCCTGTTCAGTCTTTGCTACAAGATCATAATACAATCCATAGAGAAAATAATGCCCGTCCAGCTCATCCGAGCTGGTATCGGTTTTATAATACCATTTGCCGTCTCTGCTCTTGGGCCAGCGTGGCTCATAAGCTTTCCACAGGGTATCCTCTTGAGCCTTTTTACGGAGATCGCGTTTGAGTCGACCATCGTTTGGGTCAGGGCCTGATGTAGGAAGAATCGTACGCGCCACATAACCGGCCGGTGGGGCGATCGGGGCATCCACGTGTACCTCTCTCAGGAAATGCAAGGCCTCGAATGCTTTTTTGGCCCGGTCTTTGGCTTTTAGATCACCCGTGGCTGCATAGGCAAAGCACTCTCCGGCCCCATACATGGCGGTCCATAATCCATCATTATCGCTGTCGTGTTGTTTATATTCGCTCTTGTCGCCGGGTTGGGCAACAGAGACTCCCAGCACATATTCGTATGGCGTGCGCCGATGGTATTTGTCGATTTCTGATTCGTAAAATTCGGCCTTTTTTGCCAGAGTCATGGGGATATGTTTGATGACGCCTACGCCGCGGGATGTGGCTGTCCAGGCATTGCCTCCTGCATCCACAGCAATATCATGAATACGATCATCCGGAAGCCAGCGTTTGCCCTGGCGATATTCCCAGGTGCCCTCATCATAATGCACCACACCGATGGCCGTTCCAGCCCATACTCCGGTTTTTCCCAGATCGAGACAAGTGAATTGGTTGAATGGCAAGCCCTCCTGACCGGTAAAGAGCGACCATTGTCCCTGTTCCTGCACGGCCAGTCCCTGCGGAGAAGCAAACCAGAGCCGGTTGTCTTTATCAAATTCGACGCCTGCCACAGCATTCGGGGCCCAGGCCCGGTCATCCTGACGGGGATACAATGCTTGCCATGATTGGGACCCGGGAGAGTATTCAAATAAACCCTGCTCTGAGGCCACGACCAGCCGACCCGAGGGGATTGTCGCAATATCGCTCACTGACCGGTTAAAATGTTTCGGCGCCGGATCGGTTTTCATATCGCTGTCGAGCGTATAGAGCTCCTGATCCGTACCGATATAGATCCTGTCATCGATATGTATGGCAGAGATCTTTTCGTTGGAAAGCGATAGCTCTTTTTGTGCCTCGAGGTTGCCCTTTGCATTCATCATATACAACGAGACCGGTTCTTGACCCGCAGCAACGATGACGTTATTTCCCTGTGTCGCAAGACTGCTGATAGGACCAGGGATCGCCCGGACAACCTGCCAGCGTTGGCCGTCGAATCGCGCCAGACCCTGGGTCGTGGCAGCGAAAACGGTTTGATCACCGGTCATTGCAATCTGCGTGATCTCGGCATCGGGCAACCCATCGGACTGGTCATAGGATTGTTTTATTTGCTGCTGAAATTCATTCACCGTGATGGGTTTAGCGTAAAGCAAAAACGGGGTCAGCAAAAAGAGTAAATAGAGTTTTTTCATGCTTGTAGTTTCCTTTGTTTCAAGGGTAAGCTTTTCTTAATTCTGTATTCTTAATTTCCTGCCACCATCCACTATCCAGGATCAAGCATCGATCATTTGCATCACTCCGGAGGTCACCAACAAAGATCCTTACAGGATGACAGCCGAGATAGACATCCAGCATCCAGAATCTTGAATCTCTTTTCATTTCTCCTCAAAGAGTTTGTAATACCTCGCCATCCAGTAAGGAAGAAGGAAATAAGCGCCATCGTCTTCACCGTGGCAGATCGGAAGAGCACACGTCTGAACTCCAGTCACGTGAAACGATCTCG
>CAYNUX010000227.1:0-6636 GCA_964400115.1 uncultured Cytophagia bacterium | reverse complement strand
CCTGATTCCTGCTTTCCGGGCAGGGTCGGCAGCTTTTTCCCATTTCTGACACACCTCGGCAAGAAAACCCTGGCCATTTTGGCTCTCTTCATCGACCCAGGCATCTGGCCGGTGTCCGTAATAGCCTATGGCCGAGACACTGATCAAGATTTTTGGTTGTTTTTTCAGGCTGGCCAGTGCATTGGACAGTAATGTGGTTCCCATGATACGGGATTGCATAATACGCTGTTTTTTAGATCGGGTCCACAGCCCAAAAAGATTTTCTCCTGCCAAATTTATAGCGGCGTCAATGCCTTCCAATGAGGCGGAATCCAAAACGCTCTCCCCGGGGCTCCAATAAATACTCTGCTTATCCAGAGAAGACTTTTTTCGCCTCAAACGGATAATTGAATGCCCTTTTTTTCGTAAATGATCGGTTAATGCTGAACCAATCAGTCCTGTACTTCCGGTTATGGCAATTATCAACTCAATCAACCTCCTTTGTTATTACCCATAACAAGCAGAGACTGTATGATATTTGCAAAGAATTTCAATCACTGCAAAGATTTTTATCATCCTTCGGGATAGCCATTCGGATTATTTTGTTGCCAGTTCCAGGTATCTCGACACATTTCATCGATACCATACTCGCACTGCCAGTCCAGTTCGCTTTGCGCCAAACCGGGGTCAGCAAAACAAGAGGCCACATCACCGGCCCGGCGCTCTACAATCTCATAAGGTATTGTCTGAGTGCTGACGTTTTCAAAAGCATTTACAACTTCCAGCACACTGTATCCTCTTCCGGTGCCCAGATTATAGGTTACGAGTCCGGGATCGCATTCCAGTTTTTCAAGGGCCTTGAGGTGACCCATAGCCAAATCTTTTACATGAATATAATCACGAACTCCGGTGCCGTCCCGCGTAGGGTAGTCATTGCCAAAGATACGCAATTTCTCTCGTTTTCCCACTGCGACCTGAGCGATAAAAGGTACCAGATTATTAGGAATCCCATTGGGATCTTCGCCGATACGTCCGCTGGGATGAGCACCGATAGGATTAAAATACCGCAAAATTGCAATCTGCCATCGAGGATCTGCCTGGGCAAGATCACGCAGAAACTCTTCGATCATCAACTTTGTGCGGCCATAAGGATTGGTGGCACTGAGTGAAAAATCTTCTCTAATGGGCACGCTAACAGGATCGCCATAAACGGTCGCAGAAGAACTAAATACCAGGCGCTTGACCCGATTCTTTTTCATCGCCTTGCAGAGTAAAAGCGTGCTGGTAATATTGTTGTGATAGTATGTCAGGGGAATCTGTGTGGATTCCCCAACAGCTTTAAGACCGGCAAAATGAATAACGGCGTCGAAAACCTGTGTTTTAAAAATTTCATTCACTGCAGACTCGTCCAGCAGATCGACCTTAAAAAAATCAAATTCCCTGCCGCTCAACTCCATAACGCGCTTCAAGGCTGTGGGCTTACTGTTGCATAAATTATCGATAACACTGATCTCATGACCTGCCTGCAACAATTCGACCACCGTATGACTTCCGATATATCCTGCTCCGCCAGTGACCAACACTTTCATATCTCTTTCCTTTCAGGCCCGTATATTGGTGAATTGAAAAGATTCCGGAACAATGGCAGCATAGTCCTTTACGACATCGGCACGAGGCAGCACCAGATGATCAGGTTCAAACAGAGACCAGAACCACTGATCGATTTCCACAGTATTATAGTTTTGCACATAGTGCCTGAGATAGTTCAATTGTCCGGTTTCAGGATATATCAATCTCCGCCAGGAATCATATTTCCATCTGCAGGTGCCGACATACAAATTAGCTGCCATGCCCTTGCCCACCTAAAATAATATGCAAAACGATATAAATTACAAAAAAAACGATTTGAAAACCAGCAAATAATTTATATTTTTAGGCTATCTGTTGAAATGACAGGACATGGATTATCAAGCGCTACTCACCTTATTCTGAATCAAAGCGGGAAAATCATGAACAAGACAACATTGGCTATAGACGGGCATGTACATATTTATCCGAAATTCGATTTGATTCGAGCGGTTACCGGAGGGCGCGAGCGCCTGATCTCCCTCTGCAAATCCATAAAAACCAAAGACGTACAGCCAGTATGGTTTTTGGCCGAGCGCAGCGATTGTTTCTTCTTTGAACAGCTAATGAATAATGAGCTGGATTCAGAATTTACGGCAAAATATCGTATCGAAGAAACTCGGGAATCATCTGCCGTAAGCATTGTCGAGCGCGACAAACAAAATAAATATAATTCGTTGTTAATCGTGGCTGGCCAGCAAGTCATCGCACAGGAAGGTCTTGAAATCAGCATGATCGGCACCGTAGAAAGGGTTGCTGACCGCAAATGGCGAGCAGAGGAGCTACTGGACAAAGCAGATCAATCTGCAGGGTTCGCAGTGCTGAATTGGGCACCTGGAAAATGGTTCTTTGGTCGCGGAAATATCGTAAAGTCATTACTTTCCTCCAAGCGTACCTCAGACATGATCATTGGCGACACCACCATGCGCACAAAATTATGGCCTACGCCCAATCTCATGGCTCAGGCTGCTTCAAGAGGATTTCGCATCATTGCGGGCTCAGATCCGCTGCCCTTTACGGGGGAAGAAGACATGATCGGATCGTATGGATTCTGTCTCCAGGCTGAGATGCGGATGCCTGTGCAATCCATAAAAAAGGCCTTGTTTTCAGCCCAGACTATTTTGACCCAAGGATCACGTAGCGGACTCTTGCAATTCATCGTCCGCCAGCGCAGCATCATGATCGAAAAGCAACAGCGCAAGAACAAATAGAAAATCAAACAATCAGAGAAAGAATCTCCTCTGGTGGTTTTTTTTCGCTTTGAGCAGGCTGACTGGCCGGTTTCCCCACACTCACGGCAGTCACAAGAGACCAAGGCTGACGAATTTGCAACAACTCTTCGAGTTCTTTTCGTGCAACCATTAACCCACTAAGCCAGCATCCCCCATAGCCGAGATCCACAGCCGAAAGCAAAAGATGTTCCACTGCAGCTCCAATGGATTGCAGATCAGGATATCGTCTTATGCTGTTCAAATCCTCGTGTGAGAGATCTATTCTATCCAACATCTTGTCTGCAACAGCTTTATAGGGTTTCATAGCCACAAAAATAACAGCTGGTGCATTGTGAAAAAAAGTTGAAAAATGGTCGACCGTTGACTTTGTACTCGCTGGTGGGAAAAGAGTATCGATCTTTTCGTGTACCCGCTCTGCTGCTTGTTCGAGCAAATTTCCATTGGTCACCACGATAAACTGCCAGGGCTGAGAATTGTTAACACTGGGGGCCAGACCGGCTCTTCTTATCATCTCGCGCAGATCAGCTTCAGGGACAGGGTCTGGGGTGTATTTGCGAACTGATGCACGTTTTTGCATGATATCAACGAGTTCCATGATTGAATCCTTATTTGTTATCTTTTTAAAAAAATATAATTTGTGTTTGCATTGAGTTTAATTCTTTATTATGTTATAGTCTTACCCATGACAAAAAGGGGGTTGTATGAGGCCAAATTTGCGACGTTTTTGTCCACTCTGTAAAAGCGAATTGCGAAAACGCATACCCAGAGAGCCCTGGATGCGGTTGTTACCCTGGAGCCGACTGTATGTGTGTTCGCATTGTGGGGAGCGAGTCTTTACCCTTACTCCTTTGATCTCTATTCACAAGCATCACCTGATTTAACGCATTAGAGAGCACCCTGTACCAGACACCATTTGCAGCATCTTTTGCATCTCCCCTTACCACTCTCTAGCTATCTTGTCTTGTTACCTGTTTTCCACAAGCTGTTTCATTTGTAATAACATTAAAAAATGGTCAATTATTGCTGGAAATTCAGATAATTAAATTGAAACGATCCTTGTTTCTTATCGTTAAATTGTCGATATTACCAATTGGCATTTTTATTCGGATTGTTCAATATGAAACTTTTACTGGATGAAATAAAAAAATTTGGCGGCCATGCCATATATCAAAAAGGCAAGGCCTTATATGAAGAGAATCGCGTCGAATTAAGGGATGTACAGATTCATCATTTCGATGCACTCGTGCACAGCTCCAAGACCTATGAAGTGCGTATCCGGGAAACACGACACGGGCTTTTTGCACTATGCAGTTGCCCGAGCTGGACTCACTGCAAGCATAGTGTGGCTGCCATGCTTGCAGCGCACGACTTTTACAAAGACCATGAAGATGTTCTTGTGTACAAGCAAGAGCACCCGGATTGGCGGAAATTTCTTGACAAGATTACCCAACAAATGCCGCCTCTCAAGAGATCTGCCGGGGAAGAAATGCATCGGTGGCGTATCGTATATCTCTTTTCCTTTGATGCCGACGAATGGTCTATTGCACCCAAAAGAGCCTATATCAAAAAAAGCGGAGAGTTGGGTCGGCTGACCAATATCGGCCAATTCGATAGCCAGGGAAGCGATGTTTTTTATACACCCGACGATCTGGTGGTTATTGCCTCTTTGAATCGGCTTAATTCTCGTAAACACCCCGAGCCGTGGTATAACCAAATCCGTCACGTCGATTATCGTCCGTACTATTACAAATATGGCATCAACAGCGGCTACCTCTTTGACCATCTTCATTCACGTGAACTTTATATGGATGCCGGGGACATGATGGGTGAGGCCATCTCTTTTGCGCCCTTTGAGGCAGAAATACATTTTCAATATACGGACAAAGGGGAACGCTATGAGCTGGTGCCCAATGTAAAGTTTAACGATCAAGAGATCAAACTCAACCCACGTTTTCACCTCCTCACCACAGATCCGGTATGGCTATTTTTTGAACATCAATTGATTCGGGTAAAAAACATCAATGATGTAAAACTCCTTTTGCCCTTTACCCAGGACCGTATCGCAATAGAAATCCCTAAAGATGACCTCGAAGAATTTTATCAAACCAGATGGCCCAAATTAGCGACAGAGCACGATTTTGCGCTTCCGGATGATCTCGAGGTTAAAACCGTCGATCAAATAAAACAGAAACGACTTTTATTCAGAGAAAATAAAAAAGCACTCAAGATCTATATCAAATTTCTCTACCACAGCCGAGAGATCGATTATGACAACCCTTTTCCACGCTTGTTATTCAGGGAAAATGGCTCCGGCAAAATGATAAAAATCATTCGGGACTTGGAAACAGAAAAAAAGTCTGCAGAAACGTTGCTGGCGACGGGTCTGGATAAAAACGAAGAAAATGGATTTGAAATTCCCGCTGCCAAAGCGGTAAACTGGCTCTATGAAAACTTGTCAACGTTTATGGGAAACGGTTACGAGATCGATGGTTTGGACAAGCTAAAATCGTTTCGCATCCGTACAGGGACCCCAACCATTAAACTGGACGTCACGACCGAGATCGATTGGTTTGATCTGAATCTAAAAATAATTATCGACGGTTTCCAGATTCCGCTCAAGGATATCCGCAGGGCCGTGAAGAATCAACAAAAATATGTAAAGTTGAGCGACGGCAGTCTTGCCATGCTACCTGCTAATTGGATAAAAAAATTCCAACATCTTTTTTATCTCGGACAGCTAAACGATCAGGCTCTCCGTGTCTCACATCATCATCTCACACTGATCGATATCCTGCACGAAGAAGCCGAAAATATGGACCTGGATGATCAACTCCGGGAGCGGATCGGACATATGAAAAGATTCCAGGGTATTGAATCCCAGGAATTACCCAAGACCATGCAAGGGATTATGCGGCCCTATCAAAAATCGGGCTATGACTGGCTTGTATTTTTGCAGAACTATCGATTCGGCGGATGCCTGGCCGACGACATGGGCCTGGGTAAAACCCTGCAGGCTTTGGCCATTCTTTTGCGCAACAAGCTCCGGGGAAATCAGCTGCCGAGTCTTATTGTTTGTCCGACTTCGGTCGTTTTTAATTGGCAGGAAGAAGTCGAAAAATTCGCTCCCGAGCTCAAGATTCTGGCACATGTGGGGATCGATCGTTCACGTACCTTGAATTCCCCGCATGATTATGACATCATCCTGACCACTTATGGCATTATGCGCCGGGATATCAGTTTTTTACGTGAAAAGCACTTTCACTATATCATCCTCGATGAATCGCACAAAATCAAGAATCCATCATCACAAACAGCCAAAGCCTCGCGCCTGCTCAAAGGTGATTATAAATTGGCCCTAACAGGCACACCCATAGAGAATAATACTCAGGAATTATGGTCACAATTTGCGTTCCTCAATCCCGGACTGCTGGGTACCCTGCCTTACTTTAAACGCACGTTTATCGCTCCGATTGAGAAAGACAATGATCAAGAGACTCTATCTCTATTGCGCCGCTTGGTCTTTCCGTTTATCCTGAGACGCACAAAGGAAAAAGTTGCAACAGACCTGCCTGACAAGATCGAGCAAACCATCCATATTTCCATGTCACCCAAACAGGAAGCAGTTTATACAAAATGGAAAGATCATTACCGGTCTCTTGTCCTGGGCAAAATCGACGAACAAGGTCTGGATCGGGCAAGAATGAACGTCCTGGAAGGGTTAGTGAAACTGCGACAAATCGCCTGCCATTCTGCGCTGGTCGAGCCAGGCGTTACAGAGGATTCGGGGAAATTCATTCAT
>CAYNUX010000226.1:0-6647 GCA_964400115.1 uncultured Cytophagia bacterium | reverse complement strand
TCAGCATCGGCTTTATTGCCGGCCTGGGCCATAACGGCCATTGCAAGTATCATCAATATCATGGTTAATTTTTTCATTTTGTTTCTCCTTATCTGTTCTTTTTCCTGTGTATTTTTTCGTGTGATTTATTTCGCTGTTTAATTTAAAATCTGTAACGCTCAAAACGCTCACCCTATTCCTTGGAAAGGCATATTTTTGAAAAATATTTGAAAAAAATGTAATAATGAACCAGGCAGAATAGTCTGGGGGGTTATTTTGGGAGGATCAATATCAAAAGCCTGTTTTTACAGGCTTTTGATTCTTTCAATAATTTCGCCGCTCTGGTGGTCTTTGAGGATCTGTTTTGTCTTACCATCCGGCATCTTTTCTTCTTTGATGAGAAAGTATTGATCATCGATGAGAGGTTTTTGGGATTTGACCGCTTGTCCGGATTTGCCGCGCCATATTTCCAGGTTGACGGGTTCCCATCTTTTGTTTTTTGCAGACGCATAACAGGCATCCAGAATAGCATTGACGATGTATCCGTCATAAAATGTTTCCATCGGAGCCGTGTTATTGTCCATGGCTTTGAACATTTCGTGAAACATGTGCTGATAGCCGAGTGCAATCACCTCATCGCCTACAGGGAAAAGCCAACCGGACTCGGTTTCTGCTTTTTCGGCAACATAATCGCCCTGGCCGCCTGAGGAAAACATTTCAAATCCGGTGCGCAGAAAATGGTTGATCCAGATGGTGCCCTCGGTACCCGACACTTCATCACGCAGATCCATACCCCCCCGAAAGGTCCAGCTCACTTCGAATTGACCGATGGAGCGATTCTCGAATCTGATCAGTCCGATTCCGGAATCTTCGGCCTCGATAGGGTGCACCAGGGTATCTGCAGTACACATGACTTTAATGGGTTTGATGTCTTTGCCTATAAAGTTACGGATAATTTCGATACAATGGCAGCCCATATCGACGATAGCTCCTCCGCCGGCTCGTTTCATATCCCAAAACCAGTCACTATGCGGTCCCGGATGTGTCTCTCTGGACCGCACCCAAAGTACATCTCCAATTGCTCCTCTTTTAACCGCATCGAGGGATTTTAATGTTTTTGGTGTATAGACAAGATCTTCGAGATAGCCTGCAAAAATGCCAGCTTTTTCCACTGCTTCCAGCATGGTTTTGGCTTCCTGTGCTGTACGCCCCAGAGGCTTGGTGCATAATACATGTTTACCAGCCTCGGCACAAAGCAAGACCGCTTTTTCGTGCACATCGTTGGGTAACCCGATGACGACCACATCGGTATCCCTGTCGGTTATTGCTGCTTCCATATCGTCTGTCGCACGGGCGATATCCCATTTTCTTGCAAAGACAGAAGCCTTTTCTTTGGATCGCGAGTATACCGTATGTACCCGGTCCTTGCTACGGGAATTATGCAGTGTCATGGTATAAAATGTACCGATCAATCCGGAACCTAAAAGCGTTATTCGATGTCCGTCTTGCATAAAACCTCCCTGCTTTTTTTAATTCACTCGATTGATATTCGTTCTGATGGAGACGGGTTGGCGCTCAATCCGTAAATGGTCGTTTTCAGTGCTGTTTGACCGCACAACGATGAAAATTAAGTGCACTCGGCGGGAATAGCAAGAAAAAAATGTATTTTTCTTTTGTTTCTTTGGGTTGGATTCCCTAGTTTTAATTTCACATGTTTATGAGGTCTTGGCGAATATGAAAAATAGTCACTTTTTTTTTCTTGCTTTGATAATTCTGGTACTGTCAGGGTGTGCGCGATCTGATGATCAACCGCAGTGGGGTGAACGATATACCCGGAATATGGTTTCAGATGAATCGGGGTTGCCGGAATCATTTGACCCCGAATCCGGTGAAAATTTCAAATGGCAAGTCGTTTTGGGTTCCCAGACTTATTCCACGCCTGTCATCAGCCAGGGTAAAATATTTCTGGGTACGAATAATGACAATCCACGAAACGAACAGCATCAGGGTGATCGGGGAGTCCTTTATTGTCTTGATGAAACAAGCGGCAAATTGTTATGGCAGCTGATTGTGCCAAAGCTTTCCAGTGACCGTTATCTTGACTGGCCAAAAGAAGGAATCGTATCACCGGCTACAGGTGAGAATGACCGTGTTTATATCGTGAGCAACCGGGGCGAAGTGATGTGTCTGGATATCCATGGGCTCTCTGATGGCAATGATGGTTCTTACCAATCTGAAGCCAAACATATGATTCCTGACAGAGAGCACGAACCTGTTGAATTAACCAATATCGATGCTGATATCCTTTGGTTATACGATCTGCGGTCGCAGTCCGGAGTCTATCAGCACGATGCTGCTCACGCTTCGATACTTTTGGTGGGAGATTTATTGTATCTCAATACCAGCAATGGAGTGGATAACACGCATGCTGTGATCCGGGCACCCGATGCACCCAGTCTGGTTGTTCTCGATAAAAATACGGGTGAGCTCGTTGCGACGGACCGGGAAGGGATAGGGCCGAATATTTTTCACTGCACCTGGTCATCTCCGGCCCTGGCCCGGCAGCGCGACCGCGAGCTCATTCTCTTTGCCGGAGGTAACGGAATTTGTTACGCCTTTAATCCTGCAGATCCTCACCAGCGCAATGCAGCCCTCAATAAAGTCTGGTGGTATGATGGTGATCTCTCTGCACCTAAAACAAAGGTGCACGATTATTTGCGCAACAGAGAAACGAGTCCCAGCAACATCAAAAGTATGCCGGTTTATGCCCACGGCAGGCTCTTTCTGACTCTTGGCGGCGATATCTGGTGGGGGAAACGAAAGGCCTGGCTACAATGTGTTGATATTGAGGGTCGCGGAGATATTTCCGCGAGTCACCAAAAGTGGTCTTATGCATTAAATAAACATGTATGTACCACTCCCTCTGTCTATCAAAATATGGTCTTTGTAGGAGATTGCGGTCATGTGGTTCATTGTGTAAATGCTGAAACCGGCCAGCCTTTTTGGACGCACGAGACTGATGGCGATATCTGGGCCTCTACGCTTGTGGCCGATGGAAAGCTGTATGTGGCGACACGCCGGGGAAGTGTATATGTGTTCCGGGCCAGCGAAAAGAAAGAACTATTGCACGAAATCAGACTCGATGGAGCGATCAATGCTTCTCCCGTTGCTGCCAATGGCGTGCTCTATATTGCCACGATGGAAACGTTATTTGCCTTTGCAAATCCATAAGAAAAGAGTGGTTGTAGCAAATCTTTGAGCCCTGGATTCTGGTCAATGCACGAATTTTGTACTATGATTTTTGAACTTTATCTATCCACTCCTGAACGTTATCTTTGAACGGAGGTGGTTGGATATCCAATTTTTTCAATCTGTCTACCAGCGTCGTTCCGATGACGAGATTCCGGTACCATTTGCGGTTGGCCGGAACGATATGCCAGGGTGCCCATTCTGTGCTGGTCTTGTTGAGCACATCCGTATAGGCCTGCATATAGTCATCCCATAATTTGCGTTCTGCCAAATCGTTCGGATTGAATTTCCATCTTTTTTCCGGTTCTTGCAACCGGGCCAATAATCTCTCTTTTTGTTCTTTTTGATCGATATGCAAAAAGAATTTCAATATAGTGGTTCCTTCATCCGCCAGCATTTTTTCGAATGCATTGATATGCTTAAACCGGCGTTGCCAGACTTTCGGGTCCACCAGATTGTGCACCCGAACCACGAGCACATCCTCATAGTGGCTCCGGTTAAAGATGACGATTTCTCCCATGGCAGGCGTGTGTTGATGAATGCGCCATAGATAATCATGGCTCAACTCTATTTCCGAGGGTTTTTTAAAGCTCGCGACGTGTACCCCCTGAGGATTCACTCCTTTAAAAACATGGCGAATCGTGCCATCTTTTCCCCCCGTATCCATGGCCTGGAGAATGATCAATATTTTATGTTTGTTTTCTGCATAAAGGGTTTCCTGCAAGATTTTCAGTTCTTTATTCAGATCCTTTAGCTTTTCTTTTCCCGCTTTTTTTTTCAAATCAAACACAGATTTGTCATCGGGATCATAATCGTTCAGATTGAGCGGTTGTCCTGGTTTCACTTTATAGCGGTCCATAGCATCTCCTTACATTTTTCTGGCGATAAAAATCAAGTGTTCTCCCCCCAGCCACTCTGCTTCGTGGGAATGTGTCAATTCATGGTTTATCAATTCCTGCCATTGTTTGTCCGGTATGTCTCTATCACTATCGACAAATGTCAATGTCGAGCTGGTTGACACGATGCGACAGCCTCGATCTCGCAGGTATCGGTGACCCTCAGCGACGGTATAAAGGTGGGTTTTTGGACCCATGACGCACTGGGTCTGATTGGTTTGGTATATTTTCAGGGCACCGGCAATGTCATTTTCGGCCAGTCTCCGCCTTATCAAGCCATATTTTGAGTTACAACCAATGATGAGAATACCATTTTTGCGGGTCACTCGTGTCAGTTCGTCAAATGCTTGTTCCCGTTGATCCAATACATACGAGATCGCATCTCCGAGACAAACGGTGAGATGAAATGTCTCTGAAGAAAAGGGGATGTTTTGCACATCTCCGAGGGACAGGGAGATATTTGTAATATGAGCAATATTGTCTTTGGCTTTTGCTAGAATAGCCGGTGTGAGATCCATGAGAAAGACCTGTCGACACAGTTTTGCCATTATCATTGCGTTCAGGCCTGTTCCACCTCCCGCATCCAGGACCTCATCCCGGGGTTGAATGTATTTTTGTATCCATTTTCTGGGAATGTCTACTCGCAAATCCCGGTCACGTTCAGATTTGTTTTCTATTTCCACCCGTTCGCTGTATTCTCTGATGATATTCTCTTTGAGCGGTTCCATGACTTTCTGCCGTTTGATGTTCTTAATGATTGCGCTGTAGGGTATGGGAATGTTGTTTTTTTGTTTTATATCTTTTGGTTTGTTCAACGAATTCGTTGATTTGACACATCCAGTTTACACATTGCACAGGATAGTCTCCTATGGCTGTTTCTCCTGACAGCATCACCACATCTGTACCGTCGTACAATGCATTCGCCACATCGCTGACATCTGCCCGGCTGGGTCTGGGGTTATTGATCATACTCTCGAGCATCTGTGTGGCTGTAATGACCGGTTTTGCGGCCCTATTGCATTCGGTGATCATCTCTTTTTGCAATTCGGGAAGACGCCAGGGATCTACCTCAACGCCCAAATCCCCGCGAGCGATCATGATGGCATCGGTCTCTTTTAATATCTCGTCAAAGTTATCCAATCCCTCGGGATTTTCGATCTTGGAGATGATTTTTATGCGGGTGTCAGAAAGACGGTGTCGCAATTCCCTGACATCATCCCCATCGCGTGTGAATGAATCAGCGATAAAATCTACGTTGTGCTTTTTTGCGAATTCTATATTTGGTATATCGCTTTGCATCGTATAAGGATAATCGATCTGCGTGTCCGGGTGATTCAGTCCCTTGCGAGGTCGTAGTCGATCACCATACATGACTTGACAGATAACCTTATTTTCCGTAAGCGATTCAACTTTTAGCCCGATATAGCCGTCATCAACAAAGAGGCGATGGCCGGGTTGAATCGTTTTTATGAGGTTTGGGAAGGTAATTGGAATGCCAGCTTTGGGATCATCGACCCGGGGATATTCCGAATCTTTATCCTTGTGAATATCGGTACGCAGTACAAGACGATCTCCTGCTGTCAGAGGAATAGAATCCGGAAAATCCCCCAGTCTGATTTTAGGGCCTTTTATATCATAGACAATAAACAGGTCATCACTTGTGGCTCTCGTTTTTTCGATCATTTCCAGATGTTCATCCATGCTTCCATGCGAGCTATTGATACGAATACCGCTCAAGCCAGCGTGGTAAAGGTCTGAGATGCGATTCAGGGTGGCTGGGCCGAGGGTAGCCAAGATTTGGGTTAGCATTCATCATCCCTGCTTTTATTTTTACCTAATTTAACAAAAATTATGAAACATTCATGCCTTAAAATCTCGCTCTAGCTGCAATGTGAAAAAACGAGAGAAGAGGGAAGATGGGGGTAGAATAAGGGAACAAACCTTTGCTCTATAACGTATCAAACACTTATTGTACGAAAAATTAAATTGTAATGAAATAGGGATTTTCCTTATTTGACGAGATTTCACTTGGTTTTATGGAACAATCTTTTATCTTTGAAATGGTCATTCGTATGGAGCGATGTGGACATGGACAAGTTTTTAAAGGTTCAGGTAAAAAGAATCGAACTGGAAAAGTGGTACGAAGGAGTCAGAATCCAACGTGACCCTGGCGCAGCGTTTATCATGAAATGGATTCAACATTATGCTGCTGATTACCGGACGTCCTGGAATGATTCTTTGTGTAAGAATTGCAAATATTGGTCCCGTTGTGGTTTAAATGCAGTCTCTGAATGTGACTTTTATCAGTCCGATGATTCAGACCTGTCCTGATCAGGCCGGAGACGGTTCATGACGGTTACTTTTAATTCCCCATAGTGACCTGATAATGCATTTTGCCAATTAAAAATAGCTCACCTAACCCATCTTTACCAAAAATATCCCTCAAAGCCCGATTTTAAAGTATTTTTGAACACTAAATTATTGTTAATATTGAATAGGGATGTCAAAAGTGCCAATGTAGTG
>CAYNUX010000225.1:0-6648 GCA_964400115.1 uncultured Cytophagia bacterium | reverse complement strand
GCTCTATTGGTTTTTGCTTTTTTTCCTATAGCACTCGTTTCGGTCTTTATTCCCAAAGCCGCTCTCTCGTTTTTGATCACAAGCGGACTCTTGCTTTGGTTGAACAGGGATGTCTATGCATTCTTTCTTCGTCGCATGGGATTTTTCTTCATGATCAGGGCGATCCCCATACATTGGTTCTACTATCTATATAGCCTGTTCTCGTTTGCAGCAGGATGGATCGGCCATCGATTGACGCTGGAATGGGGCACGCTTCAGCGATCGTGAGTCGATTCGAGCTGGAGAGGATCCTGAGGAGGGGCCGAGAGGTCATAGAGATAGATGGAAGCACCGATAAACCGTTTCTTATCCAGAGGCTGCCCCATTTGATCCAAATAATGCACAAAAAGCCTTTCTTCATTGACCCCTCTCCATGTACAGACATGCGAAAAAAAGAGCCAGACCCGCGCAGATCCGTCGAGTTCTGCCAGATCCTGTCGATATTGATCCCAATCATCACGGGATTTAATCCCATTGATCACCGTTTCAGGATCCACTCCATATCTCTCCCCGTAATAACCAACCGTATGACGGGCTTGATAATAAGCATAGATATCATCCTCTTTTTGCCGGTGTTCTTTGATATAGTGCAGAGCATCGCGCACCTGAGGATAAACATGAGCATTCAGCATTCGGCTACCTGCGGATAGTATGGGATGCAGAAAAAGAAAGAGAAGAATCGTCTCACCCATGAAACGGTATTCGCGTGTCGCTGCCATGACCTTGGCCGTGCCCTCGGCAATGAGCAAAAGAAAAAATGGAGTCAAAAACAGCAATAACCGCCCATGAAAAGGGTACTTTTGCAGACCAGAGACCAAAATAGTGATCAGCATCGGCGTAATGGTGTACCAGTAAACGAGTCGATTGCGTTTGTGCAGCGAAAAACATCCAATCACGAATGCCAGCGCCCCGATGCCCGGCAGACTGGATCCGAGTGGATTTTTGAAAATATTAAAAAATGTTTCCAGAAACCACCGCAGATTATCGAGGGAAAAGTGCTGCAAAGGAACAAAAGCCCTGCGCCATCCATGATTCATCCATTCATTATGCGTGGTGGTGTGCAGAGAAATAGCATAAAAGACCATAAAGCTTGCCAACCACGGTAAAAAAGCCACCAACAATTTGATAAAGTGTGGCCATTTTCTATGCAATAGTTCATCGATGATCCAGACTAAACCCATTGCAGCCATGACCAAAACAGAGGGATGAGAAAACCACAGGATGATCGCACCTGTAATGCCAACCCAAACGAGTGACAGAATATCCCTTTGGCGCCGATCAGCACAGATGATCATCAAGAATAGTATACAAGATGCAAATACATCAACCGAATATTGTTTAAATTCATAAGAATAATGAACGAGGTGAACGGAAAATACAATCAAGCCCGTGGCAATCAGCATTCCTTTGCGGGTCAAGGTATGGGTTGAGATGCGATAAAAAAGGATGATTGCAAAAACTGCGGCAATAAACGGGAGCAATCGAAACACCCATTCTGACTGGCCGAGATGAATCACAAGGAATTTGACGATCCACACAAAGCCTACCGGAGCAACCTGGTTATAATCCAAAGGAGGAAGCAAACCTGCATAAGAGTTTTCCGTAATATTCAAAGCCAGCAACACTTCATCGAGCCAAAAAGCTCGATTGACTAAAAGTTGCCGAAATCGTAACAATATGCCAAATGCAATCAAAAGATATGCAAAACGGACGTCCACAAAACGCGCTTTGATATTATTTAATGCAGTTGCGAACTTCATTCGTCTCCCATTATTCCCACCCTAAATTACGAAAAAATTCAGAAATTGCAGAAGATTATTCAATGGGTCAAGTCGACAATTTAATGCGAATTAAACATTTTCCAGATAGATATTCAACCTGACTCGGAAAGGGTATCCCGGAAATTGATCCAGGATACCATTGAATTCAATCGATGACAAGAGGAATAACCAAAACTTTGGCTTTGGTTCCTTTTTCATAAAATCCGAGTTGGCCGCTGTTTTTAAATCCTTGTGGAGGTTGCGGAAAGGTCCCGTCAGCAGTCATTTGTACAGTGTGCCTGATACCGGGAACGAGCATGAACGATTTGGCTCCATCGAGCTCAACGTAAAGAGGTATTTTATTTTTGGTCACGTATCGTTCAGTGATCGACAAATCGACAGGTCCGCCGTTTTCAAAAGTTGCACCTGGTATGACCTTGAGTGTAAATTTTCGTGAGGTATCCAGTAAACGGGGTGTATAGCCTAATGATTCCCGAAAATATCCCATCGCACCACTGGCCACCTCTTGTCCGGACTCGTCGAGAATCTGCAGGGCGATATCTGTAAATTTGGCATAATCTTTTCGGCTCATTGACAGCACAAATTCAACGCTTTCCAGAAAAGAATCAAGATGAAAAGAAAGAGTCAGAGGTTGCTTGAAATCCAGTTTTTTCACAGTTGTTCTTGTATATGAATCGATATAGCCGTTTCCCGATCCTTCGAACGGTTTATTATATAGATTCGTAACGTGTCCTTTGGATTGCGGTGAGGTACCGATCTTGTAAGAAAAATCAGCAATGGCCTGTGGATCCGTTAAAAATCCCCAGAACTCTATTTCTAGCTGGCATTTTGAGGTTTTTTCGCTGTTATAGGAACCATAGATATCCACTTCCCAAATCCCGGGCATCAGGTCTTGTGCAGCGATGTCGAGTCTGGATTCATAAAAATTTATGCTGGTATCCAGAACAAGATTTTTATAGGTACGGCCAGCAGGATCGCAGATTTCAATATTGACATCACAAAAATTCGTGGATTCGGTCGACCCATTTATGGAGAACAGGCTTGCTCCGGGAGGGATGTCAATAAAAAGACGATGAACATGCAATGGATCGACATTAATATTCGGGAATCGTTTTACATACCCCTGGGTCGCATTGAATATTTCCGGTACAATAACCGTCACCCAAAGATCAAAGGCAGCCGATTCTTTTTCGCGCTTTTTGTGTTTAGGATAAGCAACAATTTTGCCACTATAGACACCCGGCGTTTGTAATTGCGAGGCATCGAGCTGCACATTGATGGTTACAGATGATTCTCCCCGGATCGCCACAGATGAAGAAACAGGCTTTAGCCAATCGACCTGACTGGCGAGATTGAACGCACCATAGTAATCGAGCCGGGTGTCCTGGCTGGTATTTTCATAAAAAACAGGTTTAACCTCAAAGCTGATCTTGCGATCCCGGGGAAGGGTTGAGCTTCGCCAATAGCTCACAGGTGCTTTGCTATCCGGCGCACCGGCGACATAGGTGGAGACGGTAAATTCTTTTACCGGTGCGAGAAAATCCTCTTGCATAACCTGCTTTAGCAGCTCAAAGGCGGCCGGTACCTGGCACAGTCCACCCCCCTGTTCATAGAGCTCATATGCATCCAGCCACTGGCCACTATTCATGATTGCACGCTTGACCAGATTAAATGGCACTCTATCAGAAAATTCCTGCAAGGCACCGCTATAGAGCAGGGCCAGCGATCCTGCCGCAAAGGGAGATGACATACTCGTACCCCACATGCGGCCGCCCCGGGCATATCTTGGTACTGTTGCAATAGCCGCTCCCGGCGCCACAATATCGGGTTTAGCCAGTTCGCCACCACGGGAACTAAAATGCAAAATCCCACGAGTGGGCAGGACTGTTCCATACGCATCGGCAGCAGTCTCTTTTGAGAGTAACGCACCCACTGTGAGGGCTTTATAAGCTCCGGCCGGATTTCCAATCGTCGACAATCCCGGACCTTCATTGCCTGCCGATAAGCACAGAGCTAGATATTCATTTTCATCCAATAGCGAATTGAGAAATTTTTCGATCTCGGCCTGTCCCTCCCATTCCGATCCTACCCCAAAACTCATATTGATGATACAAGGAACTTTGTGTTCCCGGCTGTAATCATCGGCATATTCATAGGCTTTTTTCATGCTTTCTGTCATGCTGATACTGCCATAGCGGCCATCTGCGATCTTTATACTCACAACCTGTGCTCCGGGAGCCACCCCATTAAAACCATCGAGATTGCCAATCCGGTATCCAGCTGCAATGCCCGCGACATGGGTTCCATGTGAATTATCCGTAAAGACAAAAGTCACTTTTTCCCCGGGTGTAATATTGATCGCAAAGGTCATCGGACGGCTCTGTTCATCAGGCATAACTCGATGAAAATGGAACGTATCGAAATTATTTTTGTAATCTTTTAACGGTTCTTCATCATCGATTTCACCATCCAGATCTGTATCCACGTACGCGACCCAAACTGCACTGGTGTCTGTTTGAGCGGCAAAAGCCAAAACGGCAATCACGTCATCGGTACTGCCGTTGTCATTGATATCATGCACCTCGGCATTCTTGAAACGGGCTTCATCCCAATATCCAATATAGTACTCATCCGATTCTGTGGGCTTGAGATCGAGATTTTCCACACCAAAGAGGGGCAACCGTTTGTTCTCATCACTCCAGGCCCCACTCTCGAGCTGCGTAGCTTTTTTGATCTTGACATCACCTTCACCCGAGAAATCCTGTACATCGATCACTTTGGGTTTCCCGGTAGGGGTCTGTAAAAGACCCGGGATGTCCATATCCACGCCGGTATCCAAAACAAAAATCACGGTACCTCTGCCATCGTATTCGGGATGGTCCTGTAAAAAAACATCGATACCACATGTGGAAAGTGAAATAAAATTCCAGGGTTCGATGTCTTGTCCTGGCAACGCTGTCCACAGGGATAAACCGAGTAAAAGGGTCAATACACGCAGCTTCATGGTCTCCTCCAAAATATTTATCCGAAATGATAGCCAATCCCCGTGTGAATTGCAATAAAAAGTTGTCTAATGCCAGGAAATTTTTAAATTAACTAAAACATTGAGGAGTCTAGTGGTCACATTTGCCATGGCAGGACTGATGCTGGGGCTATCTGCAGGATTCAGCCCGGGTCCCTTGTTCGCACTGGTCATCAATGAATCATTGCAGCGCGGATTAAAAGCAGGACTCTGGGTTGCTTTTGCCCCCCTGTTCACGGATCTGCCCATTATCATTTTCAGTACCTGGATATTATCCCAATTTTCTCACCAGCAATCCGTTCTGGGTATTCTATCCCTTGTCGGAGGGCTCTATGTCGCCTATTTGGGAATCTCGAGTATTCGTCTGCAAAAATTCGATATCCAGCCGAAAACCACCCGTCATCACAGTGCATTCCGCGGTATCGTGGTAAATGCAACCAATCCCCATCCCTATTTGTTCTGGATCGCTTTGGGGGTGCCCACCGTGATCAAAGCATACCAGTCCGGACCCATGGTGGCTGTCGGCTTTATCGGCGGATTTTATTTCTGTTTGATCGGCGCCAAAGCATTGATCGCCATACTCTCTTTCCAGGGAAGACGCAGGCTCTCGCCTGCATGGCTTTTGATCATTAACCGTACGATGGGGTTATTGCTTTTGGGATTTAGTATTTGGCTTTTTGTGGATGGAATCCAGCGCCTATTCTGATACATTGATCAAATAAAAATTGACGAATGCCTGAACTGGCGACCACGTTGTTCTTTTAATTGACACGGGCATGGGAGGTGATAAAACCCTCCCAACCCTTGCGATAAAATCATAAAAAAAAGATCCATCATTCCAGCAGGCCAAATGCAGCCCCCTGAGGATCTTGTGCAACAGCAAAAAGGCCGACCCCTTCTGCATGGGTAACAGGCATGAGAATTTCACCCTTTGATTTTATTTTGGCAACATTTTTCTCTATATCATCGATCTTGAAATAGGGCAGCCAATGAGGAGGCACACTCTGCATTTGCTCAGACATGGGGTACATGCCTGCAACCATAGTTTTCTGCAACGAAAAGGTTGTATAGGGCATCTCGCCCATCTTTTCCGTTTTTCGCTTTCCAGCCAAAGAGGTTTTCATAAAACGAGACCGGTTTTTCCATATCCTTGACCGCGAGCTCGTTCCAACAAACCGTTCCGTGTTCATTGACATAGGCATACCCTTGATGTTGTTTGGGTTGCCACAATCCCAGAAAAGCACCGACATTATCCTGAATCACCCCCATGTTACCGTGTCCCATGACATCAAAGACAGGCACCACAACCAAACCGTTATGATCCACCACCCGACGTGCAATGTCCTGAGCATTTTGCACACATACATAGGGAAGCCAGTGCGGAGGTAATTCCCGAGTTTTTTGATCGAGACTCAATTCATACATTCCGGCAACAGGCTTTGTGTTTTTCTCTGCAAAGCTATAAATACCCCCTTCATCACCGGCAGCCATGTCGTTAAAGGTCCATCCAAACAATTCTTGATAAAATGTTTTGGCAGCGTTTGGCTCAGGTGTTGCCAAGTCCAGCCAACAAAATCTACCCGGTACGTGTTCCTTGATTTCACTCACCATAGCTTGTCCTTTCATTTTCTCTTTGAAAACATGAAAAAAATGTGTATCTATGCAATAACCAACGCCCTGCTTTTGGTGTTATTTTGTACACCATCATTATAGCGATATGTTTCCATTAATGCAAGTAAAAAGTTCTGGCTGTTGAATTTTTTATTGTAATGATACAATCGAGAGGATCATTGTGTAATGGGAGGT
>CAYNUX010000224.1:0-6689 GCA_964400115.1 uncultured Cytophagia bacterium | reverse complement strand
CCCAGCATGGATTGGGGCTCGAATTTTTCCAGTTTATCGGGCAATGGAATCGATTCCGGGACCGGTAAGGCGGTTTTGATCTTTCTGTATTTTGTTTCCACCAGGTGGACGGTAACAGGGTTGCGATTATAGCGGGCCATGCGATACTCCTTTAACGATTATTGATAAAACCCTATTTCAATATGCATCTAATCTCTTGACCTTTTTATCCTAAACCAAAGCATTGCATCACTATTGATTTGCAGGTTTTTTTTCCTTTAAGGTGAAATCTGATTATACTCGCTCAATTCTTTGAATCTCACGTGGGGTTTTTCACCATATTCAATCATCACATCTCTGCCTCCGCTCAGGATGGACATTCGGCCGGCTTCTATGACCAACTCGTTAAAAGCGCTGTTAGCAGGTGTGGCAATAATGCCTTCCTCATCGATTCGTTTAATCATTTCCTGCCGATGTTCCAGGCTTGGATTGCCAACCGATTCCACACGATCTATGGCCTGAACAATACCTTCAATACTGCGATAGCCATAACCAACCGGCGTCAATCCTTCGCGGCCTCGATCGATCAATTTAAAATAATCGGGACTCGGTTCATTGTAAAACGATTCTCCTGGCTCATCTCCTTTGGTTAGATAGGAATGTTTGAGGCCACGATACTGATCATCGTGGAACATAATGCCACCATCCTTTTCACCCTGAGTAAATAGCCAGATGCCTTGCGAGTTGCCACCCGGCCCCACATTGGGATACCCCATGCCATTCAAAACTGACAGACTGGCACTGTTTTCCCATAAAATTCGCGCGTTTGTCCATAGATAACCTTTGTTGCCATTGGGATAGTTTTCAACAGAACCATTAATAGAGATCTGTGTCGGCAAAAGCCCGGTAATCATGTGGACCTGATCCACATAATGGCAGCCAATATATGTAAACATGTCCGAATGTTCAGTGGTACACCAATTCTGAAAATTTGAATCGCGGTAATACCAGGGTTCGATCAGCGTGGCCATCCCCAGACGAAATTCGCCAAAATACCCGGCCCGATATTTTTGTCTCGCGATCGCGACCCGGTCATCAAACCGTTTATGATATTCAATCCCCACAAACAGTCCGCGTTCATAGGCAGTTTTTTCGATTTGAATAGCGTGATCGTTTTTTAATGCCAGGGGTTTTACACAAAGAACATGCTGGTCGTGCTCCAGCGCAACCATGACCGTTTCAAAATGAAGCTGGTCTGGCAAAGCAATCGCTACGATATTCCGGGGTGGCATGTCGTCGATCACTTTTTTATACAATTCCGCAAAATTTACCCGGGGTGAAACAGAAGTGAAATCGGGAAATGAGGTAAAAGAATGTCCGGGAAAGGCATTTTTGAGTGTTTCATTTTCAGCGAGCCTTTTCAAGGGGGGAGAATTGAGAGCACAGATTGATATATTATGGATCAATCCCAGTCGCTGCAAATGATAGATAGAGGGCAAGATTTGCATTTCAGTGATCATTCCACCACCCAGTATTACGATATCATATTTCTGAGGCATCAAGAGCTCCTTTCCGATTTCTTGTTATTTCACTCGAAAGAGCGATACATGTTTGGCTATAAAAGCATACGTCTCTAAGGCCTGACATTAAATATTTCAGCTGGCATATGCTATTTTCCGGCGTATAAGAGTGGGGAGAATAAAAAAAAGTTACCTGTTACCCTCCTCAGAGATACATCGAGGTTATCCGGAAACGATCTTTATAGTTCTTGTATTATATTGAAAATTCCATAAAAAATCAATCACCTTCAACATTCGGAAGGACAACTGGCAACTCTACTTGTCGGGTCCTCTTGACCTGAAATTGAAAAAGTGATATCTCACAACAGTCAAGGTAAATGGTTAAAAAATTCAAAAAAATTCATCTATTTGAAAAAATCCCTTGCATAACAAAAATTAAATATTTATATTACAGCTATCAAATTTATTGTGCGCTGTTTTTCTCGTTTTTGTTTAAAAGTAAAACATTATCGACAAATCAAAATGGATCGCAAAGAACACAATAAATTGTTCAAAGCGATCTTTTTTTTGGCCCACAAAGCCAGGTGCACTCGCATTTTTCATTTTTTTTGAAGGATTGGTTCAATGGAAACAGGAACAGTCAAATGGTTTAACGGATCAAAGGGCTATGGTTTTATCACTCGTGAGCAAGGCGAAGATGTCTTTGTACATTTCAATGCCATCCAAGGTGATGGTTACAAAACTCTTGACGAAGGTGACAAGGTAGAATTCGAAGTCACACAAGGGCCCAAGGGATTACAAGCCAGTAACGTCACTCGAATATAAAGTCTTTTGTTTTAAAGCTAGACACTTTAGCCCCGGTCATAGGACCGGGGTTTTTTTCTATTCTCTTTTTTTTAGACTAGGTTAGATAAAAGCCTGATATGAGTTATTCGAAATCGATTGTATTAGCGACTCATCTAAAGGGCGATCGCCTAAAAAAAAGCAATCAGATCTCCTTGATACTTGCCCATTATTAGGACGCCTTCCTACCGATTCATCCTGAGTAAATCCATGTATGCTGATGAGAAATCAAATACCTATTTACCCCTTTTCTGTGTACTAGAGAAAATCATTACATCCCAGATCTTTTTTTGATAAAAAAATTTAATCACAATTTAATGTCTGATTAATCTTCCTTTAATACATTCAACCATCCACATTCTCAAAGGCTCGCTATTTACTATGTGATAGGATTCGGATTTGAAAATTCTGGATTTCTTTAGAACCGGCCAGAACAAGTCGCGGCTTCAGGATCCACATCTGATAGACTCGCTGTATAAAAAAAATCGTATAAAAGCAATGCTGGCTATACCCCTGGGGTATGGATTCGCTTAACCCTGCAGGCTGGGATTATCCATTGTAAAAAAGCCATCGATCACGCACAGCATCCGCATTTCCAGGGACAGTCTTTTTCACTTTCATATCGCAGATTCAAACAGATGGTATCCGGGTGCTGGACACATTGATTTTAACCCGATCATAGAGGTACTCATGGCTATAGATTATACTGGATTTATTTCTGCAGAAATTTTACCTTTACCGAACCCTGATACATCGGCCAGAAAAACCATCGAGTTTTTCAAGCTTGTAAACAGTACCATTAATGTATAGGTTCTCATACGCCAATGCCAAAACTCGAAATGCGAAAAATTTCCAAACTCTTTCCAGGAGTCGTGGCCCTGGACAATGTCGATTTTGAACTTGAAAGCGAAGTCCATATATTGCTTGGTGAAAACGGAGCAGGAAAATCGACTCTGGTAAAAATCCTGAGTGGTGCTTATCAGAAAACAAGTGGCGAAATCTATTTGAATGGCAAACAGATTGAAATCAAAAATCCAAAACATGCTCAGGAACTGGGAATTGGGATCATCTACCAGGAATTAAACCTTGTCCCCCACCTCACCGCTGCTCAAAACATCTATCTCGGAAGAGAACCATTCTGGGTACCGGGCATGATCGATCGTAAAAAGATGATTAATGACTCGCAAATCCTGTTAAATGATTTAGGAGTGGATATCCAGGCCAATCAACCCGTCAGCGAGCTAAGTATTGCTCAACAACAAATGGTAGAGGTCGCCAAGGCATTGTCGTTACGAGCAAATATTCTTATTATGGATGAACCCACCTCGGCACTCACAGGACATGAAATCAAAGAACTCTTTGCTACGATCAAGAGACTCGTTAAAAAAGGTGTATCCGTCATCTACATCTCGCACCGCATCGAAGAGCTTTTCAAGATCGGAGACCGGGTTACGATTCTTCGAGACGGAAAATATATAAGCACCCACCCTATCTCTGCTATCACAGAAGATGAACTCGTTCAAAAAATGGTAAACCGAAAATTGACAGAACACTTTCCAAAACAAAAAGCAAAAATTGGTGAAAAAGTGCTTTGTTTGGAAAATATCAATGTACCCGGAAAACTATTCGATATTAACTTTTCATTGTACAAAGGTGAAATCCTTGGAATTTCCGGTCTCATGGGATCCGGGCGTACAGAATTAGCTCGAACGATATTCGGTGTTGAAAATATCGCGTCCGGACGCATAACTGTCAAAGGCAAGCCTGTCAAGATCAAAAACCCGAGGAATGCGATCAATCTGGATATTGGATTCTTGACAGAAGATCGAAAATCCCAGGGTCTGATACTGAATCTGTCGGTCAAAGAAAATATCTGTCTGCCCAGCGTTGATCGGTTTTCGAATTTTGGCCTTGTCAATCAAAAAAAGGAAATCAGAGCTGCCGAAAAGTATATCAGGGAAATGCGAATAAAAACGCCGGGAATGCATCAAAAAGTGATCTATTTGAGCGGTGGCAATCAGCAAAAAGTTATTATCAGCAAATGGTTATGTACAAATGTAGATATACTCATCTTCGACGAACCAACCCGTGGTATTGACGTGGGGTCCAAAGTCGAGATTTATGAATTGATGAATCAGCTCACGGCTCATAGAGTCGCCATTCTCATGATTTCCTCAGAGTTGCCAGAGATTTTGGGGATGAGCGACCGTATTCTGGTCATGCGAGAGGGGCGGATTGCAGGAGAATTCACTTCAACAGAAGCAACCCAGGAAAAAATCATGAACAAAGCGCTGAGAGGATAAAGTGCTAAAAAAGACCTATATCTTGCATCATGGACGACAGCTTGGAACGTTGTTTGGCCTCTTTTTCCTATGTCTCATACTCTGGATTCTGACGCCTTATTTTATGACGGTCTCAAATTTGCTCAATATCACAGAGCAGACATCCATAAATGCCATTATTGCAGTCGGGATGACCTTTGTCATTATTTCAGCGGGAATAGATCTGTCTGTAGGTTCGATCATGGCGTTTTCAGGCGTTATTCTCGCCAGTGCCTTGCAGGCAGGATTTTCTCTCCCCGTTGCCATCATAATCGGTTTGTCCATCGGGGCATTGTGTGGAGTCATAAACGGGGTATTAATCTCTTATGGCAAACTTCCCCCGTTCATTTCTACACTTGGCATGATGAGTGTTGCGCGAGGTGCTGCACTTCTCTCTTCCGGGGGCAGGCCAGTATCGGGCTTTTCAGAATCATTTCGATTTTTGGCGACCGGAAAGATCTTGCATATCCCCATGCCCGTTCTTATCATGGCAATCGTCTTTTTAATTGCCCACTTCGTCCTGACACGCACAAAACTTGGACGGTACACCTATGCTATTGGCGGCAACGAGGAAGCAGCGCTATTATCCGGTGTAAATGTGAAACACTACAAAATATACATTTATGCCATAAGCGGACTGTTGAGCGGTGTGGCAGCTGTCATCCTTACTGCGCGTCTGAATTCCGCTCAACCCATTGCCGGCATCATGTATGAACTGGATGCGATCGCTGCCACGGTTATCGGGGGAACGAGCCTGGTGGGTGGCGTGGGAACGATAACAGGAACTCTGATCGGTGCATTGATCATGGGAGTGCTGCGTAATGGACTGAATTTATTGGGCGTATCTTCGTTTATTCAACAAACCGTGATCGGAACGGTCATTATAGGAGCTGTGCTGATCGACATGGCATTGAAAAAAAACAAATGACGAAAGGATCGAAACCGTATGAAAAGATGTATCTCCCTGATCGTTTTAGCCGCTCTCTTTCTATTGAACTGCCAGCGAGAAAGTGATGGTAAACCTGCCATTGCATTGGTCATGAAAACATTGAACAATCCGTTTTTTATCGAAATGGAACGCGGAGCCAATAAAGTGGCAGACAGCCTGGGCGTGAATTTGATATCACAGGCGGCCGAACGGGAAGTGGACGTAGAAAAACAAATGCAAATTATCGAAAATTTAATTCAGCGACGGGTTCTTGCCATCTGTGTATCGCCCAGTGGATCACGTGAAATCGTGCCGGCTATTTGCAAGGCGAACCAGGCAGGTATACCTGTTTTGGCAATCGATACACGGGTAGACCAGGCAACTCTGGACGAGTCCGGATGTACTGTTGCGACAAATATCGGATCCGATAACTTCCAAGGCGGACGGATCGCCGGTGAATTCATCGTAAATAGCCTGAACAGCCAGGGAAAGGTGGCTATTCTGGAAGGAATTCCTGGCCATGAGACTGGGGACGAGCGTTTAAGCGGTTTTCATAAAGTAGTCGATGATGTGCCTGGCATTGATATTGTCGCTTCACAGCCAGCTGATTGGGAACGCAATAAAGGATTCAATGTATTTCAAAATATCCTCCAGGCCCATCAGGACATCGATGCCGTCTTTGCTTGCAATGATATGATGGCACTGGGAGCGATAGAAGCCATCAAAGCGGCCAACCTGAAAAGCGAAATCAAAGTCGTAGGGTTCGATGCAACAAAAGATGGCAGGGCCGCCATAGAGCAGGGTAAAATGACCGCTTCCATCGCTCAAAATCCATATGAAATGGGCAGACTGGCCATCATAAACGCATACAAATTGATCAACGGTCAGTCAATACCCGATTATATACCCGTGGAAATTGAACTTGTAACAGACTAGTTCATAATGCATTGATTGCATCAATGCATTGAACCGAGAAAGGAATATATAATGGAAAAAATGAAGGCCTTGGTCTTTAGCCCACCGGACATGAAAAAATTGACAATGGCGGCATCGAGGTTTTTACGGGTGAGACGTTTAGAGCCCCTATGGCAGTCCCCT